>CAWIEL010000099.1:0-25445 GCA_963835025.1 uncultured Acidobacteriota bacterium | reverse complement strand
CGTAAGTTCGATTTCGAGTTCGGATTCCGGGACTGCCGCTTCAGGGACGGCTTGGTCCAGAACTTCGGCAGGCGCGGGCGCTTCCGGCACTGGTTCGTTGAGGAAGTCGAGCAATTCCGGCGGCAAATTCTCGGACGGAGAACCGGCGTCCGCCACCGACTCGGCGACTGGCTCCTCGACAATCTCGAAAGAAGGCTCGGCTTCCATTTCGGCAGCGGGAGCGACAACTGGATCGAGTTCGATTTCCGGAGCCACCCGCAATTCGATTTCAGGCGCGGCCAGCTCTTCGGCTTCGACCGGCGCGGAAAAGGCGTCTTCGGTGAGGTCGCTCTGAGCCAGATTCGAATCGATTTCAAAGGCTTTTACGCCGCTGGCGTGATCGGGTTCTTCGTCGACGATTTCCGGCGTTGAACTGAGCTGGGCCACGGCTTCGTTGGCGGCGCGGCGAATTTCGGCGATGGTTTCGTCTTCCGAAGGCGCGGCGGAATGTTGCGGGACTGCGGTGGCGGTTTCCGGCTCAACGATGGGATCGAATTCGAGGGGCGCGACGATTTCAGCGGCGTCCTGAGGCGGCACATCAGCTGAAATTTGTTCGGCTTCGCCGGAGATTGCAGCCCATTCATCAGAAAGATCCAATTCGTCGGAAGCCGCGGCAGAAGCGGGAGCGGCCGGTTCTCCGAAGGCAATGTCAGTCGGAATTTGCTGTGCTTGGTGCGCCGTGGAATCGAGATCGATCAGCGGTATTTCGAACTCGGCGGGCGCAGGCGCAGCGGCCTGAACTTCCTGGGCCGGGACCGGCTCGATCTCAAAGGGCGGCGGCTCAAGCTGGGCCGTGGGCGGCGCGGGAGCGGCGACGGTAGAAGCAACGGGCTCGGGGACTACGGGCGCAGCCGCAACAGGTGCAACGACTGGAACGCCAATTTGAGGATTGGCTTCGTGCGACCAGGCACCAGAAGCCGCAGCGGGTTCGGCAGCAGACGCGCCGGGAGCGGGCAGCACCATGGCCGGGGCCGGCGGCAAATCGCTTTCGGAGAGTCCGGCGACTTTGGAATAGCGGCGGCGAAGCTCACCGAAACGGTCAGCGTTGGTGTGGTCGTTTCGTTCACGGTGAATCTGTTCGAGCTGCGCGGACAATTCGGCGGTGCGGCGATCGTTTCCAGCACCGAGGTGCAGATCCAGCAAGCGTTCGAGAGTCGGAGTGTGGCGTGGAGCGCGCTGCAGCACGTTTTCGAGAAGGTGCGTGGCCTTCTGAGTGAGGCCGTAGCTGGAAAACAGATCGACATCGGTCAGAGCTTGGGCGATGTAGCGCTGCGTGTCTTCGTCGAGAGTTTCTTCGACGATAACCGGAGTGACGACCGGGGTGAGATTGACGGGCCTTTCGTCGACGGGTTCGGGAACCGCGACTAGGACTGGCACGGCCGGAGCCGGCGCAGTTGCGGATTCGACGGGGGCTGCGGGAACCGGGGCGCCGCCGCTGCGGGCGCGCAACTGATTCAGACGTTCGACCAGGCGTTCGTCATTCTTATTGCGATCGACCAGCTCGACCAGCAGTTCTTCAGCGCGGGGGAAATTTTCCTTGGCGGCGTAGGCGTCGGAAAGCTGACCGAGCGCGGCGTTCAACCGGAAAGGCTCGCTGGCGTGGCGGCAGAAATCGACGAGCATCTCGAGCGGTTCGGTTTGATTCGGCATCTTTTCGCAGATGCTGGTGAGCGACTTGACGTAATTGTCCTGGGTGCCGGCTTCGACCATGGGGGCGCGCAACTCGGCGAGCAAAGGAAGCGCGCCGGCGGCATCGCCGCCTTCGATCATGGCTTCAGCGACGCGATAGAGCAGGGTGGAGTGCTGAACGCCACGAGCCAATTGTTGGCGGGCGCGTTCGGCGGCACGGGCGCTGTGTCCGCCGCGCAATTCATAGTCAACGAGAAGCTCGGTAACGTCGCCGCCGGCCTGGGCATCGGGATGATGATCGAGCGCGGCGATGGCGGCGTCGTATTTATTGGCGGCAGCCAGAGTTTTGGATTTGAGGAGGATGGCTTCGGAGTTCGTGGGGTCGACTTCGATGGCGCGGTCGACGAGCTTTTCGGCTTCATCGTTTTCGCCGCGTTCGAAGAGGCGCTGGGCGTAACCCAGGTAGGTTTGAGCGGCTTCCTGCTTCTGGCCCATCATTCCGTACAGCTCGGCCAGGCGCATCTGCACACGCTGATTTTCGGGTTCGACTTCGAGCAGGCGATGCAGAACTTCGACGGCTTTCTGGGAATGGTTGGCTTTCAAGTGCGCTTCGGCGATTTGGAGGAAGAGCGGGCGTGCTTCGCTCAAAACCCCTTGCTGCACGTAAAGGTCGGCGAGGCGTTCCAAGGGCGCGAGTTCATTGGGCGCGAGCTTGGCAATTTTTTTGTAGATAGCGATGGCTTTGCTGTTGAAACCGTCGTTGAGATAGACGTGGGCCAGGCGCTCGAAATATTCGACGGCCTGGGGCATGTCACCCTGGCGGGCGAACAGGTCGCCGACGGTCATCAGGGTGGCCTGATCCTTGGGATCATTGCGGAGGATGAGCTGATATTCACCGATGGCCTGGGCCACTTTGCCCTGGTTCAGGAATTTCAGCGCATTTTCCAGCGCTTTGCTTTTGTTGAACGCCATGGATGATGTTCTTCCGCCCGTCCCCGCATGCCGGGCAGTGCAAACGGCCGCAGCGGCGGCCTAGACTCGAAGGTTAGCATGCGCCAAAAAGCAGGGGCAACGAAGGGAAGGGGGGTAGGTGCCATAGGCGATAACAGTGCCTAATTAGCGCCGTAACCCAGGCACGACGCCGGAGCGAATGGAAATCGAACGTCGAGGGCTACTCGGTATAGAGCATCAGGAGGATGCCCAAGATGATCATCAGGGACGGCCACACCTTTTTAAATAGGGCTTGCCAGCGGCCATCGATTTCGGAAATGCCCTTGGTCAGGGCTACGCCGCCACCGACGATGGCGAAACCGAGGTGCTCGGCCTTGATGTGTTCCATAATTTCCATGTGATGAGCGCCGTGCATGCCGGCAGAGTGGTGATGAAAGAGCAGCAGGATGGCTCCGATCATGCCGAAGACCGGGAAGGCCCAAGCGGCCCACAGGCTTTTGAGTTTGCCGCGGGCGCGCTGCAGCTCAACGAAGCCGAGGAAGAGGAGGATCAGGGCGAAAACTTTGTGCTGCAGGTCTTCGGGATTGTTGTTGATGGCGAACCATAAGGATTGACGGCCGACGGGCCAGATTTCGGTGTCGCTAAACAGGGCGAGATAGATGCCGGCGAGGAGGAAGCACCAGGGCCAGACGTAACGCACGCCGGGCCAGCGCGGAGCAAGTTTGTCCTGAACCAGCAGAAAGATACCGGCAACGATGACCAGAAACCCGGCAAGGTGATGGTTAAATTCGCTCTCGCGCTTGTCGGCCGCCTGTTTGGCCAGCTGCGCGGGGGTTTCGGGCGTTTGGCTCATGTCCATGCCCGGCATGTCCTGCATTCCCGGCATGTCTTGCATGTTGTTCTGCTGGGCGATGGCGACCGGACTCCAGGATGAAAAGGACAAAAACAAAACTAGGGCGAGCAAGAAAGTCTTCAAATTCCAATGGCGGGCGCTGGACGAAAAATGCATGCACTTCTCCTATTTCGAATTAGAGCCGCTGATGAAGTTTAAGATTCCTGGAATCTTATCCGCGAGCGGTTGGCTGCCGGTGCGGCAAAAAACCTGGCGTTATTTTAGCGAAGTTTGTATGGGCATTGGTCAAAAATCCGGTTTAGACGGAAATTGTTGATTTGGGGAATTCGAAGAATCTCTGGCAGCAGTTGGCCGCGTATATGCTTCATAGAGAGTGTCGCGAGGGAAAGCGCCTGATTGGGATGTGAAGCGCCAGCGGCACAGGACAGGTGATGGAAAAACCAGGCGGTGCGATGGGCGGCGTGACGAGCGGGTGGAGAATGCAGCGACGGGCGGTGGCGATTTTTCTGGCTTTTGCGGTGGCGGGCGCAGGTCCGGCGCGCGGAGCCGATTTGCAACCGCAGGCGGCGCGGAATTACGAGCGCTATATCGCGTTGACGCAGGCGCAGGTAGAGGCCGAAAACGCGCGAGGGCCTGAATATTTGTGGGTGGAGCGTCTACCGGAAGCGCGGCGGGCCGCGGCGTTGGCGCAACTGCGCAACGGCGGAGTAGTAATCGAGAAGCTAGAGACGTTGGACAACGGTAAGGCGATCGACGTACCGGGCGGAATGATTCACCACTGGATTGGAACGGCGTTTGTTCCGGGAGCGACACTGGCACAGACGCTGGCGTTCATGCAGGACTACGATCACAAAGTTGAATACTTCAAGCCGGACATCGTGCGCTCGCAGGTGTTGAAACACGAGGGCGACGATTACACAGTGCTGTTGCGTTTCTACCAGAAGAAAATCATTACCACGGTGATCGATACCGATCAGGAGGTTCACTATCACGAGGTGGACAAGACGCAGGCGTGGAGCCGTTCGCGGGCCACGCGAGTGCAGGAAGTGGATAATCCGGGACGGTCGGACGAGCGATTGGAGCCGGAAGGACACGATAGAGGATTCGTCTGGAAGCTGAATACGTTTTGGAGATTCGAGGAAAAGGACGGCGGGACTTATCTGGAATGTCAGGCGATTTCGCTGAGCCGGGACATTCCCACGGGGTTGGGGTGGATGGTGGGATCGTTCGTCTCGAGCGTGCCGCGGGAATCTTTGACTTTCACTTTGGTCACGGCGCGTTCGGCGCTGGCGAAAAAGACGGTGACAATGAAATAGAATGTGGTCGACACCCGCCGCGATGAAGCGGCTCCCGCCGAATTAGTAGGTGGTGGTCCCCAGGAAAATATCTTCGAGTCCGTTGGTATCCCGCGGAACCAGATTGTTCGAGAAAGAGATAAAGCTAACGGTGTGTCCATCGGCGCTGATGGACGGCGCGTAATTCTGTCCGTTTGATGGGGAGGCGTTGGTACCGCCGGGAATGCTGGCGATGGCGAGGCTTGGGGTGCAGGTCACGACCGTCGCGAGGCAGGTATTACGGACGAAAATATTCTCGATGCCGTTGATGGAATTCGCCAAATTCGAAGCCAGCGAAGCGAAGGCGATGAACTGGCCGGAGGCGCTGATGCTAGGGCGCTCGCTGAGTCCATTGCCGGGCACGCCGCCATTGGCAGTCGAAACCAAATAGGTAGCGGGGGTGCAGGTGGTGGTCACAGTTACAATGCCGTTGCAGGTATCGCGGACATAAATTTGCTGGGTGGGGCCGACGCCGGCAATCAAGTTTTGCGCGGTGGAGGCGAAGGCGATGAAGCGGCCGTTCGAGGCGGTGGTGGTGGCGCCGCAACTGGCGGTGGAACCTCCGCAGGAGGAAAGGCTGGACTGATCGCTGGTGCCATCGGCGGGAGTGGTGCCGTCCGGAGTGGAAATCAGAGTGGTGACCGGCTGGCAAGTATTGGTGGAGCTGCCGATGGTGGTGACGCAAGTGGAGCGTTCGAAAATTTCCGAGAGGCCCGATGGGTTTGGGGCAGTGGCTCCGAGGTTGGTGGCCTGGGAAGTAAAGGAAACAAAGAGGCCGGAATTGGAAATCGAGGGACTCGAACTGGGACCGTCGCCGGAGGTGGCGCCGTCAGGAGTGGAGACCAAGTACGTGGTGGGAACGCAGGTGCTGGTGGAAACCGCAGTGGAAATATCGCAGGTGTCATGGACGTAAACCTGCGGAATGGTGCCGTTGGGAGTGATGTTTGAGACCAAATTGGTAGCGAGCGAAACGAAGGCGACGTAGCGGCCGTCGTTGCTGATCACCGGGTTGTAGCTGGGGCCATTGCCGGCGGACAAACCATCGGAGGAAATGGAAACGAGTTGGGGGACGGCGGCGGTCGAGGTCGTCTGGGTGCAGTCGACGGTTGCGGTGGCCACGCAGATCGGACGCCAGTAAACCTGAGAAGTGCCGGCCGGCACGGAAACCGCGGTGACGAGATTGGTGGCGAACGAAGTAAAGGCGGCGTCGTTGCCAGAAACGTCGATGGTTGGTTCCGAACTGCTGCCATTGGCCGGAGCGCCTTTGGGTCCGAGGCTGATCACGCTAGTCAGCGGAGTGCAGGAAGCTACTCCGAGGCAAGTATTGCGGAGGTAGACGTCGGTAGCGGGATTGGTGTCGGTCAGGACCAAGTTGTGAGAGGCCGAAGCAAAGCCGACAAACTGGCCGGTGTTGCCGTTGGAGGGCCCGGAGGTGGAGAGAGTGAGGCCGAATGCGCCGTCCTGGCAACTGGCGGTTCCGCCGCAGATTCCAGTGTTGGCTTGCGAGCCGTCAGCGGCGAGGTCCACCAAAACCGGAAGGCCGATGAGGTGAGTCGGATTAATTGCGAGGGTGAGAACGTTGGAGGTTCCGCCGCCGGGGCTGGGATTTGCAACCGCGATGCGATCGATACCCGCCAAGGCCAAATCTCCAGCGGTCAAAGTCACGGTCGCTCGGGTCGTGGAAATGACGGTGGTCTGAAGGGGCGCGCCGTTGAGCGTGATTTGGGTGAACTGAGTTACGAAACCAGTTCCAGCGACGGTGATAGTCGTGGGAGTGGTGGTCCCGGCTTGAACGCTGTTGGGCGTGACGGTAGTAATGGTCGGGAGCGGATCAAGAATGTTCAAGGGCACTTGATTGGAGGTCCCGCCGCCCGGAGCGGGATTGAGCACCGCGATTTCTGCGGTGCCCGGAGCGAGCAAGTCGGTGCCGTTGACAGTAGCCGAAATGGAATTGGGTCCAGAGTAGGAGGTAGAAAGATTGTTGCCATTCAGGGTGGCCACGGATTGAGGAACGAAATTCTTACCAGTGATGAAAACAGTGATGGAATCGGTGCCGGCGGCGGGCGCGTTGGTTGGCGAGATGGAAGTTATTTCGGGAACCGGACTTTCCGCCGCGGTAATCACGAGCGGGAATTGAATCTTGCTCTGGTTGGCGGGCGGATAGACTCCACCGCCGGGCTGCGGGGTGGTGACGCTGAAGTATAGGGTGGTGGGAACGGTGAGTTCAGCGGAAGTGAGAGTACCAGTCAAAGTCTGCTGATCCACAAACTGAGTGAGAAGTCCGACTGGCTGTCCAGACGGGCTGACGGCAACGCCGACGGTGGAACCTTGCACGAAGTTGCTGCCTTTGACGGTTACGAGAATCTGCGGGCTGTTTTGAACCACAGAAGGGGCTGAACAGTTCAGCTGCGCACCGTTGGGCACGCAGATCGCTTTGACGAAAGGTGCGGGAAAATTGATGGTCTGCGACCCACAGGACGGCAGGAGCACCATCATCACTATTAATGCCCAAAACGAGAGCCCAAATTTTCCCCGCAAAATTCTCCACCTCGGTTATAGGTCGACACCAGCGCGGTCTGCGCAATCCTAGAGACTACTAAAGATGTCGCCAGCGAGCAATCAGGATGCCTGGGCGGGCAGAAGGTTTATGGGCTCTCCGGCGGGGTGGGCGGCGTTGTCATCTGGCGTTCACATAAAATCGAATGGGTTTTATGTTCTACTGTTTGCCTCGAAATCCATACTTTTCTAAGGATTGCATTCAGGTCGATCGTGATGCGCCGGGTCCAAATTGGGTGCGGTTCCATGGTGTTGCTGTGCGTTGCTTTGGCGGCTCCAGCAAAGCTGGCCGCGCAGGCTGCGCCGCCGGATAAGCCCGAGCCGCAAGTTTCGCTCTCACAGCAGGAACCGCCTTCGGGGAACTCGCCGACCAACGGGCCTTCACCGGCACGCACGGCGGGAACAGCCGCCGCCGGCGACGATTCCGGGGATCAGGATGTAGTGACCTTGTTTCCCCATTCCAAAACCAGCCGCTATTGGATCTCGGGGCAGGCCAACGTGGTTTTCCAGTGGCACGACACATTTCCGGCGGCGTTCAGCGGGAAGAACAGTTTTGGGCCAGCGGCGGAGAATGCGACATCGAAGGTGTACACGCTGTTTCTCGGTTATGAGGTGACTGACACGACCGAGGTTTTTCTCGACCTCGAGAGCGCGGGCGGGCATGGATTGAGTTCGGCGCTGGGGATGGCGGGATTTGTGAACCTGGACGTCGTCCGCAATCCTACGCTGGGAGACAATCCTTACCTGGCGCGGGTAATGGTGCGGCAGATCATCCCGCTGAGTAGCGAACGGATCGAAGTTGAGCGCGGGCCGCTCGGCCTGGCTACGTCCTTACCGGCAAGGCGCATTGAATTTCGGCTGGGCAAATTCACCATGCCGGATTTTTTCGACGCCAATTCCTATGGCACAGACAGTCATCTGCAGTTTCTGAACTGGACGGTGGACAATAACGGCGCGTACGACTACGCGGCGAATACGCGCGGGTACACCGACGGCGCGATTTTGGAATACGACGACCACTGGTTCAGCGCGCGCTTCGGCGAGGCGCTGATGCCGAAGGTCGCGAACGGAATCAACCTGGACGCGAATTTGGAACGGGCCCGGGCCAGCAACCTGGAGTTGGAGGCGCGTGGCGGTTTGTTTTTTCATAAACCGGGTGTGGTTCGGCTGCTCAGCTATGTGAACACCGCGAACATGGGAAATTACCGCGAGGCCATCGCGGATTTCGAGAATGGTCAGGGCAACGTGCCGGACATTATCGCCACGCGGCGACAGGGCCGGCATAAATATGGATTCGGGCTGAACTTCGAACAGGAATTGACGCCGCAGGTAGGTGTGTTTGGAAGAGTGGGTTGGAGCGACGGGAAGAATGAATCGTTCGCGTACACCGAGGTCGATCGCACGGGCGAGATCGGGATTTTCACCAAGGGCGATAAATGGAAACGCCGGAACGACCGGGCCGGGGCGGTTTTTGTGGCGAACGGAATCGTCGCGGCACATCAGCAGTATTTAGCGCTCGGCGGGCTGGGCTTTCTGCTGGGCGACGGCGGGCTGGTCTACGGGCCAGAGAAAATATTCGAGACCTTCTATACGCTGCATGTGTGGCGTGGATTTTTCGCGTCGTTCGATTTGCAGCACGTGAATAATCCGGGGTATGACAAGGCGCGCGGACCGGTGTTGGTGCCGGGGCTGCGTTTTCACGTGGATTTTTAGAAACTGCGGTTGAGCCGGATTAAGATGGCCGGCGTCAAAGGGGCAAAGGCGTCGCCGCAGAGCGAAGCCGGGAGGATTTCATGTCACAACTGTTTCGCGGGTTGGTGCTGGTTATATCGTTGGGATGTATGGGGTCGATCGCGTCGGCGCAGGAAGCCGTGAGGCCTTCGCAAGCGCCCTCTGCGGCACCGTCCGCTGACGCGCCCGCGGCGAATCCGGCGGACGTATCTTCGGTGGACGCCATCATGGCGGCTACCTACGACGTGATTTCCGGGCCGTCGACCAAGAAGAGAGACTGGAACCGCTTTCGGTCGCTCTTCGCACCTGGTGCGCGGTTGATTTACGTGAAAGATGAGAAAGACGGAACGCTTTCGTTGCGCACAATCTCGCCCGACGAATACGCAAAGATGGCGGATCCTTATTTTGCGAAGGAAGGATTCGCGGAACGCGAGAGCGCACGCAAGGCCGAGCGCTATGGAAACATCATGCAGATTTTCAGCACCTACGAATCGCGGCACGATGCCTCAGACGCGAAGCCTTTCGCGCGCGGCATCAACAGCTTTCAACTTTTTTACGACGGCAAGCGCTGGTTTGTGGTGACGATTTACTGGCAGGAAGAGACGCCGGCTAATCCGCTGCCGAAGGAATTTCTGCCCGCGCCGTAGATTTTCTGTCTTTTTTGGATATGACGGTCGAGAAGCAAAGCGCGCTGGATCGCGACGCGCTTACTTTTGCTTACTCGGATCGCTGGCGGGCGTTGATGGCGCAGCGGTCATAGCGTTGGCGGGAGCCGCGAGCATGGGCGGCAGCGGCGGCGGCTTCAGCGCGGCCAGAACATCCGGCGGAAGATTGTCCGCACGCGCCATCAACGCGCTTACCTGCCACATCTGCTGATCGGTCAGTGCGTTGTTGAAGCTGGGCATGCCGGTCAGGCGAATTCCGTTTTTCACTTTCCAGTAAGTCACGCCGGGAGGATCGTCGGTAACCGTATCGTCCGCGGTGAAGAGTTGCGGCGCGCGCGGAAACATCCCTTTGGAGGCCGACGAAGCGGGCTGCTGCGGGAGACCGTGGCAGAAAGCACAATTTTTCTGGTAAACGTCGGCGCCGGCGGCGAGGTCGCCAGTGGTGAACGAGGCCGCATCGCGCTGCGGGGCTTCTTTGGCGATTCGGGCGTGCAAACCGCCGCGGGCCAGAAATTTCTCGAAGGGCATGGGCGCGTCGCTGGCGGCCGCGGGCGCGGCACCGCTCCGGATATAGAGGTACAAACCCAGCGGAACGATCAGAATGCCGAGAATTAATCCAATAAGGAATTTCATTTCGAATCTGCTCCCAGGACTGTGATTCGCGCGTAAACTTCGCAGAACTTAGATAGCATAGCGCGCGGCGGGTTACTATGGCTTTCGATTTTCAGGCGAATGAGGGCGGAGGAATTCCATGTTTCAAAACGATTTGATGAAAGGACGCACGATTTTGCTGACCGGCGGCGGCACGGGGCTGGGACGCTCGATGGCGATGCGTTTCGCGGAGCTGGGCGCGAATATTTTCCTGGTGGCGCGGCGCGAAGAGCCTTTGAAAGAAACGGTGGAGGCGATCCGAGCGAAAGGGGGCAAGGCAGGTTACGCGCTGGCGGATGTACGGGACTTCGAGGCGGTAGAAAAGGCGGTGAGCGCGGCGGAAAAAGAATTTGGTGCAGTGGATACGCTGGTGAATAACGCAGCGGGGAACTTTATCGCGCGCACGGAAAAGCTAACGCCGACGGCGTTCAGCGCGGTGGTGGGAATCGTGCTGCAGGGGACTTTCAATTTTACGTTGTCGCTGGGACGGAAATGGATCGCAGCGAAGCAGCCCGGAAACGTTTTGAACATTGTGACGACCTACGCCGCGGCGGATTGCGGTTCGGGGTTTGTGGTGCCGTCATCGTGCGCGAAAGCCGGGGTGCTGTCGATGACGCGTTCGCTGGCAGTGGAGTGGGCGCGGCATCACATTCGGCTGAATGCGATCGCACCTGGACCGTTTCCAACCGAAGGCGCTTGGTCACGGCTGATGCCATCAACTGAAATGCAGGAGAAGGCCAAGAAACATCATCCGATGGGACGGTTTGGCCGGCACGATGAGCTGGCGGATCTGGCCGTATATCTGCTGAGCAAACAGGCGGATTACGTGAACGGCGAGTGCGTGGTGATCGACGGCGGGCTGTGGCTGCGTGGCGCGGGCGAATTCAATGATTATCTAGACGTGCCGGATGCGGCGTGGGAGATGATGGAAGCTGCGCGAAAGAAAGGTTGAAATCTCCCTGAACGCGGGATCTGGTGGTGGTGTCTGGCTTAGTAACGGCGCGTGCTGCGCGCCCCTCGCAATGAAGTTCAAAGGAGACAGCCACCATGAAGAAGTCGCGATTCGCTTTTGTTTTGCTTACGACCTTTGTTTTAAGCGCGGCCACAACGTTTGCACAAAAACCGGCTTCCCGTTCGGTAGTTCCGTCCACACCGGCGCCCGATCTCGCGACCCTGAACGTGGAAAAGATTCTGCAGCAGGTGCAGACGACCAACGTGCAGTCGGATGGCGATGAAACTTCGTTCCTGCAGGTGGTCGCGGAGTTCTTGCAGTTGCAGCCGGCGCAAGTCAGCGAACTCCAGCAACTTTTGCAGGCGCGCCAAACGGCACTGGTGCCGCTTTTGACTCAAGCACAGGCGCTCACCCAACAGCTCGGAAATCTGCTGAACTCGGGAGGAAATCCGGCGCAGGTGGGAGCACTGCTGATTCAAATCCATGCGCTGCAGCAACAGATGGGGCAGACCCAGCAGGCGTTCATCACCCAATTTGGAATGCTGCTGAATCAAGACCAGAAAGATAAGGTGCAGGCGGTGGAGATTGCCGTGCAGTTGCAGCCGGTGCTTCCAGCGTTTCAACCGATCCTATTGTTCTGATCGGCCGGAATCGGCGAGACCGGGCGTGGATGGTGTGTGACGCGCCAGATGCCCGGCTCTCGTTTTCTTCGCGGGTACAAGGAAGCAGCACCTGAATGGATGGAAGCAGCGTGACAGGCGCGTGTGTGACACTCTTTACGACCAGGCCGGCAGTGGAAGAGCGTGCGTCGAGTTTTGGCGCCCGCGTGTCTGAAAACCAGCGGCGGGTTTTCGGCATCGCTTACGGAGTCCTGGCCAATGCAGCGGACGCCGAGGACGTGGCCCAGGAAGCGTTTCTGCGAGCGTATCAGAAATTCGATTCGCTGCGGGAGCCGGAAAAATTCAAGGCGTGGGTGAACCGGATCGCGTTCCGCCTGGCATTGAACCGGCAGCGAGGCCAGCGGCGGCGGTCGGTTCGAGATACGGCCTGGCATGTTTCTGAATCAGGGACCGAAGTGGACGGCGCGAAGAATGCCGACCAACAAATATTGCTGGACCAACTTCGGCGGGAAGTCGAGAATTTGCCTGAAAAACTTCGCGAGGTGCTGCAGCTTTCGCTAGTCGAGGACATGGAAGCGGAAGACGTGGGGGCAGTGCTAGGAATTCCCGCCGGAACGGTGCGGTCGCGATTGCACACGGCGCGAAAATTGCTATTGGAAGCGATGCGATGAAGAGTGAATGCGCGCAATACAAAGACATGATGCTGGAAGCGGCGCTGAGCGGGACGTCGACGGGCGCGTTTGCAGAGCACGTGCGGCAATGCGGCGATTGCGAGGGAGAGTTCATAGCGCTGCAGGCGCGACGTGAAAAGATGGACGCGTTATTGCCGCTGATGGCGGGCGAGGCGGAGCCGGGTCCTAGGTTTCGCGCTCGGGTGCTGGCCGCGGCGGGAGAACGGAAAACTGCTTGGCCCGGACGATTCTGGATTTTGGCCGGCACCACGGCTGCAATTGCGGTCATCGTACTGGCTGGTTTGAGCGTGCAGCGGCGGGCGGCACAGAAGGTGGAGCAGGCGAACGATCGCACTATGCCGGCGACGCAACTGGTTGCGGCGCAAAGGCTGGCGGAATGGCGGGCGCCCAGTGACGTGCTGCTGCAGACTCCGGGGCAGGAATTGTTGCGGACGACGCCCAAATTCGGAGAGTCTTACTTGAGTTCCCCGCAAGAGACGGTTGAGGAGAAATAAAAATGCGAGCGAGGATTATTTGCCTTTGCGCACTGCTTCTTTTGGCGGGTGGAGTGGCGCGCGCGCAGCAGCCTGACCAGGATCCGATCGGCCCAAGCTTTTTTCCGCCGGAGCTGGTGTTCCAGCACCAGGAGGCCATCGGACTGAGCCAGGAGCAGAAAGACGATCTGAAGATGGAAATCCGGCAGGCGCAGGTGAAATTCACGGAAGACCAGTGGAAGCTGCAGGACGAAATGGAAAAGATGGCGGCGATCGTGAAGCAACCACGGGTGGATGAACAGCAAGCGTTGGCGCAATTGGAAAAGGTGCTGGCCGCGGAGAAAGTCATCAAGCGGGAGCAAGTCACGCTGCTAGTACGAATCAAGAATAAATTGACGCCGGAGCAGCAGGCCAAGCTCTCCGAGCTGCGGGGCAGACCCGCGGAGAAGTAACGTCGAAAAAGTGAATTGCGGCGATTCGTCGTTCCCGCGACGTTTTTCGGGTCCCGGCGATGAGTTGCGAGCGCAGTCACTGTCTTGACCGCCTCAGCGCACGCCAGTAAGCTAGTTGTTTCCACACGCTGCGAAAGGACACATGAGTCCGGAAACGATTCAGATTACTTTGCCTGACGGCGCGGTGCGCGAAGTGCCGCGGGGGACGACGGCGGCGCAGATCGCGCATCAGATTTCGCCGCGCCTGGCGAAGGAAGCGCTGGTGGCGCGCGCTGACGATCAGTTGGTCGATCTGTCGCGTCCGCTGGAACAGAATACGAAGGTTGCGATTCTCACCCCCAAGGATGCGGACGCCATTCAGGTGTTCCGGCATTCCGCTTCGCATTTGCTGGCCGCGGCGGTGCTGGAACTTTATCCGGAAGTGAAATTGGGCATCGGGCCACCCACTGAAAACGGATTTTTCTACGAGTTCGTGCGGCCGGAGCCGTTTACTCCTGAAGATCTGGAAAAAATCGAAGCCAAGATGCATGAGCTGGCGGCCAAGGACATTCCTAACGAGCGGAAATTGATGCCCAAGCCGGAAGCGCTTGAGCTTTACCGCAACAACAAGCAGGAATTTAAGTGCGAGCTGGTCGAGGAAAAGGCGACCGACCCGATGGTGTCCTTCTACACCACTGGGAAATTTGTGGATTTCTGCCGCGGACCGCATATTCCTTCGACCGGACGGATCAAGGCATTCAAGTTGATGAACGTGGCCGGCGCGTATTGGAAAGGGCAAGAAGGAAATCCGCAGATGCAGCGGATTTATGGCGCGTGCTTCGTGGAGCAGAAAGAGCTGGACGAATATCTGCACAAGCTGGAAGAAGCGAAGCGCCGCGACCATCGGCGGCTGGGCTCGGAGCTGGATCTTTTCAGCATTCAGGATGAAGCCGGGCCGGGATTAATTTTCTGGCATCCGAAGGGCGGCGTGATTCGGCGTCAGATGGAAGACTGGTTGCGGGCGGAGCTGACCAAGCGCGGCTACGATCTGGTATTCACTCCGCACATCATGCTGCGCGAATTGTGGAACACCAGCGGGCACACCGGTTTTTACAGCCAGAGCATGTTTGGTCCGGTGGAAGTGGAAAAAGCGGACTATCAGCTGAAGCCGATGAATTGCCCCGGCCACATTTTGATTTACAAAACGCATCTGCGCAGCTATCGCGAATTGCCGGTGCGTTTGGCGGAGTTGGGCACGGTCTACCGTTACGAGCGTTCGGGCGTGCTGCACGGGTTGTTGCGCGTGCGCGGATTCACCCAGGACGACGCGCACATTTTTTGCATGCCGGAACAGATCGAAAAGGAAATTCAGGACTGCGTGGAATTTGCGTGGGAAGTGCTGCGCGTTTTTGGATTCGACCGCTACGAAGTGGAACTTTCCGGCGGCGATCCTTCGCGGCCGCAGGATTACGCTGGCACGCCCGAAGAGTGGCAGCGCGCAGAAGGCGCATTGATCAACACGCTGACCCGGATGAACGTTCCTTACAAATATATTGCGGGCGAAGCTGCGTTCTACGGACCGAAGATCGATGTGAAGTTGGTAGACGCGATTGGACGGCCGTGGCAATTGACGACCGTACAGTTCGATTTTAATTTGCCGCGGCGGTTCAAATTGGAATACGTAGGTGAAGATGGCTCACGGCATCAGCCACTCATGGTGCATCGCGCGCTGTTTGGATCGATTGAGCGATTCTTCGGAGTGCTGATCGAGCATTACGCGGGGGCTTTTCCGGCTTGGCTCGCGCCGGTGCAGGTTAGCGTACTGCCGGTGAGCGGGAAGTTTTCGGAGTACGCCGAGAAGGTGAACAAGAATCTGCAGGCGGCGGGGTTCCGGGTGCATTACGACGATCGCAACGAAAAATTGCAGGCGAAGATTCGCGACGCGCAGATGCAGAAGATTCCTTACATGCTGATCATCGGCGGAAAGGAAGCGGAGGCCGGGACGGTTTCGGTGCGGCATCGCAGCAAGGGCGATCTGGGTCCGCGTCCGCTGGAACAATTCAGCAGTGATTTGCGGCAGGAAATCGACGCGCACGCGATCGGCTAGGAAAGGCTCAACCAAACCGGACAAGCGCTGATGGAGTACTTGGACTTCGTGTTGTGGTCTGGGCGTGGGCGGCTGGATGAGATCCTTCGCTGCGCTCAGGATGACGGCCTAGCTGGAAGGTGACTAGCTTTAGAAATCCCTACCAGAGAACGGAAGAATCGATGGCTTTGACGCTAGTGCGGCCGGTGAGCGCCATGGCGGCTTCGAATTCCGCGCGAAGAATTTCGATTACGTTTTGTACGCCGGCTGAACCCGCAACACCCAAACCGTAGAGAATCGGACGCCCGAGTAAAACGGCGGACGCGCCGCGCGCGATCGCTTTAAGCACGTCGGTGCCGCGACGAATTCCGCCGTCCATCAGAACCGGTATGCGGCCGGCAATTTTTTCGGCGACGGCGGGTAGCGCGTCGATCGAGGCCGGAACCGTATCGAGGGCGCGTCCGCCATGATTCGAGACGATGATTGCGGCCGCGCCGTGTTTCACCGCGAGGTCGGCATCATCGGGATTCAGCACGCCCTTCAGTATCAGCGGCAATTTACAGAAACCGCGAATCCATTCCAGGTCGGACCAGCTCACGTTGCGATATCCCCAAGTTTTTTGGCCGGTGCTGGCCGGGCCGCCGGTGAAGCTAATGTTGGGGTAGGGAAGCTGAGGGACTTCGTGGCGGACGTGAGCTTCACGGTTGCGCGCGTAAATCCAGGGGAGATCGACGGTGATGCAGAGCGCTTGGCAACCGGCGGCTTCGGCGTGCTGGATCAGGTCTTTAGTCTTGCCTCGGTCGTCGTCGGCATAGAGTTGGAACCATACCGGGCCAGTCGCGGCGGCTGCGATTTCTTCGATGGTGACGTTCGAGAGGGTGCTGGCGATAAAGATGGCGCCGGCGGCGCCGGCTCCACGGGCGGTAGCGATTTCGGCTTCCGGATTCACGAGCAGGTGCGAGGAAGTGGGCGCGACCAGGATCGGATGCGGAAGGGCATGCGCGAGGAGGCTGGTGCTGGTGTCAATTTTGGAGACGTTGACCATGATCCGCGGTTTGAGAAGCAGGTGCGTTAGCGATTGGACATTCCAGCGCACGGTGTTTTCGTCGGCGGAGCCGCTGTGAATGTACTCCCAGGCGGGACGAGAGAAACATTTCTGGGCCAGGAGTTCGTAGTCGGCCAGGCAGGCCGGGATGAAGGCGGGGCTGCGCTGCAGGAGATCGGGGCGAGTTGCTACGGTGGGCTTAGCGTGTTTTCGGGTCGCGAGTTCTTTGGTGATTTTTCGTTTGGGCATCGAGGAAAGGCTACCGTAACTGGTCGTTGCAGGAGTGTCAATTCTGGGTCGATGTGGAGATCAAACACAGAGGACCCAGAGCGGGAATGTGAGGGCACGGAGACTCTTCCGAGGACGGTGAGTGAGTGGCAATGGATGCAAAGCAAGCTAAAGCGGGAGGGGCGTATCTGCGTTTAATATACGGAGAAGCCGTGCTATAATTTTTGGCCCGTCCCCCTGTGCGGGCCTTTAGCTCGGGGAGGACTGGGTAACGGGCTGCAATGACACTTTTTAGGGCTCGAGGGGTGATTTTATCGCGGAACGAAGCAGTGGACCTCCGGGACTTCGGGTCAACGAAAGAATACGAGCGCGAGAAGTCCGCGTCGTAGACGATATTGGAACACAGCTAGGCGTGATGACTTTGCCCGACGCGCTGAAGGCGGCGCGAGAGCAGGGTCTGGACGTGGTGGAGATTTCGCCGAACGCAGTGCCGCCGGTCTGCAAGCTGGTTGATTACGGCAAGTTTCTCTACGAGCAGAGCAAGAAGGCGCACGAGGCGAAGAAGCACCAGAAGAGCTCGCACATCAAGGAAGTGAAGTTCCGGCCGTCGACCGCGGAGCACGATTATCAGGTTCGCAAGAATCAGATCATCCGGTTCCTGGGCGAAGGCTATAAAGTGAAAGCCATGATTTTCCATCGCGGCCGCGAAATGGCGCATCAGGAAGTCGGCCGCAAGAAGATGGATCGGTTGATGAAAGAAATCATGGATCACGCGCAGGTGGAATTCGGGCCGCGCATGGAAGCAAATATTTTGCTGGCGCTGCTGGCTCCGAAGAAGGGAGCCGGTGCGACTCCGGCGGCGCAAAAAGCTCCAGAAGCGCAGGCTTAGCCAAGAAGCGGGTTTCGGCGGGTGGCGCGAAGAAGTGGTTGGGAAATTCGGTAAAATTTCGAAATCGCATGCACAGCGTTTACCTCGCGTGAGCGAAGGGAATTGAAGCGGCTGGCAGTGAAGCGGAAGAGGAAATCGTGAAGAAGAACAAGAAAATGAAGGCGAAGACGCACCGCGGAGCCGCCAAGCGGTTCAAGATCACTTCCACCGGAAAAGTAATGCGCTGGCGTTCGGGCAAGCGCCATTTGCTCGGAACCAAGAAGCCGCGGCGCATGCGCAGGCTCTTAAATAAGGTGCAGGTTAGCCCGGCGGACGTGAAGAACGTGCGTCTGGCATTGCCGTACGGACTTTAAGAAGTAGTGACAAGGTTTTTTGCGCTGTGCAGTGCGTAACGGGTGCCTGCCAGCCAATCGTTCAGCCCGCCGGTTCGCCGGCTCTGGGTAGAGCGCGCGATAACATGAGACAAACCCGTCGGGGCCTGCGGTGCATTCCGCGCAGGCGACCCGCCGCGTTTGTCTCCTGGCACGAAATCGAATTTCGATTCGATATTTGCAACAGGAGAATGAACGATGCCTCGAGTTAAACGTGGAACGAAACGCCGCGCCCGCCGTAAAAAGCTACTAAAACACGCCAAGGGGTTTTTCCTGACAAAGGGAAAGCTCTACCGCTCCGCGAAGGAAGCGGTGAACCGCTCGCTGCGTTACACCTACCGCGACCGGCGGGTGCGCAAGCGCGACTACCGGACTCTGTGGATTCAGCGCATCGGAGCGGCCGCGCGCAATAACGGCACGACCTACAGCCAATTGATTCACGCGCTGAAGGCGGGTGGCATTGAGCTGGACCGCAAGATTCTGGCGGACATGGCGGTGCATGATGCCGATGGATTTGCGTCGTTGGTGGGTTCGGTGAAGCAACACATGCCGAAGCCAGGTGCGGCGAAGACCGCGGCGGCCGAAAAGAAAGCGGCTGTGGTGCGTCATCACGAAGAAGGCTAGTTGATTTTTAGCTTGGTGGGCGGGCGAACCTTGGGTTGGCCCGCCCACTTTTCGGTGATTCCTCTGCGTTCTATTTTTCTGTCGTGTAGTGATGTTGCCGTCTTGCGGGCGCATGCATTTTTATGACGACGACTGACCCCACAGCACAGACTCTCACGCAAATTCAGGCGACCAATGCCGAAGCGATTGTTTCGCGCTTTGCCGAAGTGCGTTTTCGCTTCGATGAAGAAGTAGCCGCACATTCCTCTGATCTCGAGAACTGGAAAGCTTTCGTGGTGAAATGGACCGGGCGCAAAGCCGGGGTGCTGACTGCGATTACGGATAACTGGCTAAAACCCGCGTCCCCGGATTTGAAGCGGGTGGTGGGCCAGGAATTGAACCAGCTGAAAGCTCACGTGGAGCTGACCATCGCGGTGCGTCAAAAGGCGATCGAGGAGGCGGCCGAAGATTCCGCGGCGGCGCGCGAGCGCATCGATCTTTCGTTGCCTGGCATCGAGCGGGCCATCGGGACGCGGCATCTGGTAAGGCAGACCTACTACGAGCTGGAGCGAATTTTCTCGGCAATCGGATTCAGCGTAGTGGAAGGGCCGGAGATCGAGACGCCCTACTACAATTTCGAAGCGCTGAATATTCCGGAGCATCATCCGGCACGCGACAACATGGACACGTTCTACATCGAAGGCGCGCGCGGAGGGCACGTGCTGCGCACGCACACTTCGCCGATGCAGATTCGGACCATGGAAAAGCAGAAGCCTCCAGTGCGGATCATCGTACCGGGGAAAGTGTACCGCCGCGATAATCCGGACGCGACGCACGGCTATATGTTCCACCAGATTGAAGGGCTGGCGGTGGATACGGATATCACCTTCTGCGATTTTCGCGGGACGGTGGAATATTTCGCGCGCGAATTCCTGGGGCCGAAGACCAAGACGCGGTTGCGACCCAGCTATTTTCCGTTTACCGAGCCTTCGGCGGAAGTGGATGCGACCTGCCATGTGTGCGGCGGCTCGGGTTGCCGGGTGTGCAAGCAATCGGGCTGGATTGAATTGTTCGGCGCGGGAATGGTGAATCCCGCGGTGTATGGATTCGTGGGCTACGACCCGGACAAATATTCCGGGTTCGCGTTTGGCATGGGTGTGGACCGGTTGGCGATGATGAAGTACGGCGTGACCGAAGTGCCGCTGCTGTTCCAGAACGACGTGCGATTCTTGAAACAGTTTCCGTAGTTGCTAAGAGATCGGGACCCGCGTTAATGAAAATCATCTACAACTTGCTGAAGGAATTCGTCGACGTTAAAGCGCCCGCAGAAGATTTGCGTACCCGGCTATCGCTGGCGGGTATTGCCGTGGATGCGATCGATGAAACAGTGGCCGGGCCGGTGCTGGATGCGGAGATTACGGCGAATCGTCCGGACTGCCTAGGGCATTTGGGAATCGCACGCGAGGTGGCGGCAATTTACCGCGTTCCGCTGAAGCCGTTTCATCCACAGCTGAAAGAAATTGCCGAGAAAGTCTCGGACGCCACATGGGTTGAGATCCAGGTGCCGGAATTGTGCGGACGATTCACAGCCCGCGTAATCCGCGGCGTGAAAGTGCAGCCTTCGCCAGACTGGCTGCGGCAGCGGTTGGAAGCGATCGGCGAGAAGTCGATCAACAACGTGGTGGACGTGACGAATTACGTGATGTTTGAGCTGGGACATCCACTCCACGCTTTCGATTTCGATAAATTGGCGGAACATCGCTTGATTGTGCGCCGGGCGCAGCCGGGCGAAAAGCTGAAGACGCTCGATGGCGGCGAACATAAATTGACCAAGGACATGTGCGTGGTTGCGGACGCACAGCGCGCGGTGAGCTTGGGCGGAGTGATGGGCGGCGCGAACTCCGAGATTTCTTTCGGCACTAAAAATATTTTGATCGAGTGCGCGTGGTTCGATCCCATTGCGATTCGGCGAACTTCAAAGGCTCTCGGCTTGCGCAGCGAGGCTTCGTACCGGTTCGAGCGCGGCGCGGATCCGGAGATGCCCGAGCTAGCTTCGCGGCGGGCGGCGGAATTGATCCAGCAGGTGGCCGGCGGCGAGATTCTGGCCGGTGTTGTCGATGTGTACCCGCATCGCGCGCCGGAAAAGAAAATCGAGGTATCGCGCAAGGAACTGCTGCGGGTTATGGGTGCGGACGTGCCGGACCGCGACGTGGAGCAGATTCTAAGTGCGCTGGGGTTTCATGCAGTGCGCATCGATTCCAATCGCGGCAGCGACGGTTCGATTGCGGCCATATGGGAGTGCCGAGCTGTTTCGTGGCGGCAGGACGTGACGCGCGGGATTGACCTGATTGAAGAAGTGGCGCGGCACTACGGCTACGACAAGTTTCCGCCGCGGTTGCCGCCGGCGAAGATTGCTGCACACCGTTTACCACACGCGGAAGCGCAAGACCGGCTGCGTGAGCGGATCGTGGCACTGGGATACCAGGAAATCGTGGAAATTCCGATCGTCGATACCAAGCGTGACGAACTTTTTCGTGAAGATGGTTGGATTCCGGCGACGATTGGGAACCCTCTGGCAGAAGATGCCGCGGTGATGCGTTCGAGCGGTACGGTGAGCATGTTGCGCGCGGTGGAATGGAACCTGAATCACGGACAGCGCAACTTGCGGCTATTCGAAATGGGCAAGACTTACGAATTGCGCGGCGGCGAGCCGGTGGAAACGCCGATCTTGACGATCGGGGCCACGGGACTGGCGCGCGAAAAATCGATTCACGAAGCGGCGCGGGAATTTTCGTTCGCGGATTTAAAGGGCGACCTGGACAGCATCGGCCAACTGAGTGGCGGGTTCCGATGGGAAGCGGGTGGACCACAATGGATGATGAACGCGCACGCGTCGCGGATTTATTTGGCCTCGGGTGGGGCAAATGGTTCTTTTCTGGGTCCTGCGGGTCAGATCGCGCGGAAAATCGCGGACGTTTACAAGTTTCGCCAGGATGTTTTTGTGGCGGAGTTGAAGCTAGAGCCTTTGCTGGGAGGTTTCGAAGCAGCCGCCGCGGCTTTGCGGTTCAAACCGCTGCCTCGGTTTCCGGCGGCCGAACGGGATTTTTCGCTGGTGCTGGCTGATGGAGTGTTTTTCGCCCAAGTGGCCGCCACGATACGCTCGCTGGGCATCGCGGAATTGCAGACGATCGAAGCATTGGATCTTTTCCGGGGCGGGCAGGTGCCGTCGGGGAAGTATTCGCTGATGATTCGAGTAACGCTGCAGAGCGCGGAAGCCACTTTTACCGACGCGCAGCTCAATGACTTCTCGGCGCGGATCGTTTCTGCGCTGCAAAAAGAGTTGGGCGCAACGCTGCGGTCGAGCTGAAGTCGGCGCTGCCGGCGCAGTTTCAGCCGTTGCCAGGGGCGCGGCGAATGAATGACAATGGCCTGCCAGTCCCCGGGGAGCGAACGGTGAAAATCAATATTTACGACCAGAGCTACAACGTGAATGCGGACGGGAACGAAGAATATTTAAACGAGCTGGCCGCATACGTTGACGGCAAGATGCGCTTCATCGCAGAGTCAACGAAGATGGTGGACTCGGTAAAAGTGGCGGTGCTGGCAGCGTTGAACATTGCTGACGAAATGTTCGCGACGCGCAAACGGCAGGAAGAGTTGGAAGGCCCGCTGCGCGAGCGGGTGCAGAATTGCGTATCCATGGTGGAAAAGGCTCTGGAACAGGCCAATTGAGCGCGGTCATTAGTGCCTTTCTGCACAACCCGTTGGCGCTCAGAGCCATCTGCTTATATGATGAAGACCAGGGGTTTACTCCTGCCTTAGGTAATGAAGAAACGCGGCTCAATTCGGCGCTTGGTTGTACCCATTACCCTGCTGCTTTTGCTGGTGGTGGGGATGACGTTGTGCAACGTGTCTCATCATCACGCGGGATCGTCCGACGCCAACTGTTCGATCTGCCATTTAAGTCATCAGGCGATCGATCAACCGCTGCCCGCCGCCAGCACGCGAATTCTGGCGCAGGTCGGCGTACATTCCGATTTGCAGGAACCCGGGTTCAGCCCGAACCCGTTGAAACCCCGTCTACCGGCCCGCGCACCACCTTCCGTCTAAATATTCCGCTCTAACTGTGCTGATTTTTATCACAGCACATCGATGAACTCTCGTTTTCCCATTCGAGGTTGAAGCTTATGGCTCTCAAATCCGTTTCACCAGCCGTACTGACTCTATTGGTGTGCGCGAGCGCGAGCTCGGCAGTGTTCGGGCAACAGGCTGCCACGCCGCCCGTAGCATCTACGCCGCAGGAGACGCGCTCGCCTCAGGGCTTGCCGCCGCAGACTACGCAGCAGCAAAAGGCGGGGCAGCAGATGTCGTCACAGACCTCGCCACAGACATCGCCGCAGAATGTGCCGTCAGGGCAGGCGCACGGCTCGGTGCGAATCTCGCTCGACGAGGCGATCCAGAAGGCGCTCGACAACAATCACACGTTGAAAGCCGCGCGTACCACGATCCAGCAGAACGAAGCGATGGAAATCACCGCGAACTTGCGGCCGAATCCGACGCTCACCGTGGATTCGCAGTTTCTGCCGATTTTTAATCCGAATGAATTCAGCGCTGACTACATCAATACGACTGCCCAATTCGACATCGGGCTTTCGTACCTTTTCGAACGCGGAAAGAAGCGGCAGCACCGCCTGCAGGCGGCCCAAGACGCTACGGCGCAGACCAAGGCGACCGTTGCGGACAACGAACGCACGTTGACCTTCAACGTAGCGTCGCAATTTTTGTCTACGCAGCTGGCCGAATCGTCGCTCGATCTGGCTTTGCAGGACATGAAGAGTTTTCAGAACACGGTGGACATCAGCGAGATTCGCTACAAAGCGGGCGACATCAGCGAAGTGGATTACCTGAAAATTAAATTGCAGTTGCTGCAGTTTCAGAGCGATGTTTCGGCGGCGGAATTGGCGAAGACTCAGGCGCTGGTCGGACTGCGTCAACTGCTGGGGTACCAGACGGTGCCGGAAGATTTCGACGTGACCGGAGACTTCGATTACCGGCCGGTGACGGTGAAGCTGGAAGATTTGCAAGCGCAGGCTTTGCAGAACCGCCCGGATTATCGCGCAGCGGTTTTGGGCGTGACGGCGGCGAAGAGCCAGTACGAACTGGCTAAGGCCAACGGCAAAGTCGATGTGACCGGGACCGTTGATTACGACCACGTCAGTGCAACCAGCGCGGCTTCCTTCTTCGGCAGCTTGCAGCTGCCGATCTTCAACCGGAACCAGGGCGAAATCGCGCGGACGAATTACGTCATCAATCAGTCGCAAGAGTTGCAGCTCGCGGCCAGCGATCAAGTGCTGAGCGACGTGCTGAACGCCTATGAAGGCGTCCGCGAAAACGACAAGGTGATCACGCTGTATCGCGGCGGGTATCTGGATGCGTCGCAAAAAACGCGCGACATCACGGAATATTCCTACAAGCGGGGAGCGGCCAGCCTGCTTGATTTTCTGGACGCGGAACGCAGCTATCGCGCGACGCAGCTGGCTTATCGCCAGGCACTGGCGGCGTATTTGACGGCCGTGGAGCAGCTGCGCGAAGCAGTGGGAACCAGGAGCCTGCCATGATTCGGATCGGACGGAACATTGCAGGTGGTGTGGGGCTGCGGCATCACGGCGCGACGCGCTTGGTGATCGTGGCGCTGGGTTGCGGATTGTTGCTCGCGGGCTGCAGCGAAGACAAAACGGCGAGCAAGATGACATCGTTTTCGTCACAGGAAGCGAAGGGACAGACTCCAGGGTTGTTTACGATTCCCGCGGATCAGATGTCGCACGTGCAGGTGGTTACGGTGGCACCGTCGGATTTGCCACGAGTGTTGCGGCTAACCGGAGCTGTTTCCTACAACGCGTTCAACACTACGCCGGTGATCACGCAGGTGGGCGGGCCGGTGAGCCGTCTGCTGGCGGTGCCGGGCGAGCGGGTGAAGAAGGGGCAGTCGTTGCTGGAAGTGAGCAGCCCGGATTACTCGCTGCTGTACGCGTCGTACTTGAAGGCGCGCGATACGTATCGCGTAACGGACAAGAACTACGACCGCGCGAAGGACCTCTACGACCACCACGCGATCGCCGAGCGCGACTTGCTGAGTGCGGAATCGGATCGCATTCAAGCTCAAGCGGATTTGAACGCTTCGCTGCTGGGTTTGAAGATTTTGGGAATCGCCAAGCCAGAAGATTTAGAGAAATCTCCTACCGCGGAAATTCCACTATACGCACCTATAGGCGGGGAAATCGTCGAGCGCGACGTGGCTCCCGGGCAGTTGCTGCAGGCGGGCGTCACGCAGGCTTTCATCATTTCGGATATGAGTTCGGTGTGGGTGCTGGCCAATATTTACCAGAGCGATCTGGCGGATGTGAAAGTAGGCGACGACGTTTCGGTGCAGACCGATTCGTATCCCGATGCATTCCACGGCAAGATTTCGTTTATCTCGCCGGCGCTTGATCCGACTACGCGGACGCTGCAGGCGCGCATTGTGGTCGAAAACCCCGGCGAAAAATTGAAAAACAATATGTACGTCGTTGCGACGGTGAAGGCCGGAGTAACCCACAACGCGATTGCGGTGCCGGATGCATCGGTGCTGCGCGACGACGAAAACCAG
>CAWIEL010000098.1:0-34599 GCA_963835025.1 uncultured Acidobacteriota bacterium | reverse complement strand
TTACGGAACTACGATGGTATCGCCGGCCTTCAGCGGAATGTCCTGCTCCGGCTTTTTGGCGTTGATCACTTCTTTGTAGTTGAACGGATATTTCACCTGCTTGCCATTTTCATTGCGCAGCACGTAAATTTTGCCGGTGCGCGCAAATTGGGTGAACCCGCCGCCGCTCGAGATTGCTTGCAGAACGGTCATTCCCGGAATCATCGGAAAAGCGCCAGGCCGGGTGACTTCGCCGAGCAAATAGACGCGCTGGCTGTTAATGGTGGTGACGATGACGGTCACCTGCGGGTTGGTGACGTATTTTTTCAGGCTCTCGGTAATCTGCTGGGCGAGCGCGGCGGGAGTTAGACCCGCGGCCTGGACATCGTTCAAAAGCGGCAAAGAGATTTTTCCGTCTGGACGGACCGGGACGACGCGCGAAACTTCCGGCTCTTTCCAGACGCTGATATCGAGGACGTCCTGCCCGCCAATCACGTAGTTGGGGTCGGCGTTCGCCGTTTGCTTAGGCGCGTCAGTGGCCACGGCCGGTGCAGCAGGCTGGCTCGGCTGCTTCGTGCTGGTCTCCTGTTGCGCTCTGACGGGAATGGCCAAGAGAAAAAGTGCCAAGAGCATCCAGATGGAATTTCGGTTACGCATGTTGCCTTAGCCTCGCTGTCCAGTCTCGGAATCTTGTACGCCAATCTGTTTCAGTTTGTAGAGCAGTGACTTGTAGCTGATCTGGAGTTCCTGAGCGGCGCGTTTGCGATTCCAGCGGGTGTGCTCGAGGGCTTTCAGAATCAGTTCGCGTTCAGCTTCGCGCGACGCGGCGCGTGCGGCCTGCTTCAGCGAATAGGCGCGCGGCTCGGAAACTTCGACCGGACGTTCGATGGGCGCGACGGTTATCAATTCCGCGACAGCCAGCTGTTCGTCGCCCAGCGCGACGGTTTTGCGAATGACGTTCTCGAGTTCGCGGATATTCCCGGGCCAGGGATGATCGAGCAGCATGCGCATGGTTCGCGCGCTCAAAGTCGGGCGCGGACGGGAAAGCAGCGCGGCGTGTTTGGTCAAAAAGAATTCGACGAGGATCGGGATGTCTTCGCGGCGGTCGCGCAGGGCCGGAAGGCGCAGACAGACGCCGTTGATCCGATAATACAATTCGCTACGGAAACGGTTGGCGCGCATTTCTTCATCGAGGTTACGGCTGGTGGCGGCGATGACGCGGGCGGAGAGTGAGCCGCGGCGGAAAGCTCCGTCGCCCGGCAGCGCGTAGAGCAGGTTACGTTGGCAAGCCGCATCGAGTTCACTGATTTCTTCGAAGAAAACGGATCCGATGGGGCCGGTATGATCGTGGAACGGCGCGATGCCATTTCCGTTGAGTTCTAATTCGGCCATGAGCAACGATGGGTTCATGGCGGCGCAGGCCACGCTGACCAAGCGCTCTTCGGCTCGAGTGGAGAGACTATGCAGGCGCTGGGCGAATGTGGCTTTTCCGGTTCCGCTCTCGCCGACGAAAAGAACCGGGATATTGGTGGGCGCGATTTCAGCCAGCACACTCTCAAGAGTCTGCATCGCGGGACAGATGCCACCCACGAAGCTGCGGTCTTCTCTCACCATCACGCTCTCAAGTCCGTTGGTCATCATTCGGTCAGTATCCTGGCCTGAATCTATATTTCGCGATGTGCCTGGCAGGGGCGATAGTACTCCCAGACAATTTGAGTAGGACTGCAAGGGACATGCCACGGAGGCACGGGGCCGAGATCCTTGCAAGCCTATTGTTATCAACGATTCGCGTTTTGGCTTGCCGACGGCACGTCTAGAGAGACTGAGGAAATCCCTCTGATGTTCCACGAAAGAGCAAAATACTTTCCCTTTGTGCTGAGGTCTGCGGCGATTCTACGCCTAAATCGACGCGAATAAGCATCTGAATTGCCAAAATACAGTTAAGTTCATCATTAACATAAGCTTAGATGGGAAAAGAGTGGGCCAAGCCAGGCTACAAGACGACGTCACGATTAGGCGATTTGTGATTCGCTTTTGCTTCACCAATCGGCCGGCAACGTTGCGCGGTTTGACACCCCAACTCCGCGCCGCAGTAGAATGGCGCGATGTGAAGGTGTAGCATTTAGTGGGGTTTGACCCAGCCTGTCGTGGGCTTTCGCGAGGAGATTATGCGCTTTTCTAGAGGATCGTGGCTGCCCTTAGCTCTGGCCTTCGCCACATTATTTTCAGCCTGCACCCGCGATCCTCAGATTCTAAAGAAGCGGCACTTTGACAAGGGGCAGGCGTATTTCCAGCAAGGCAAATATCCCGAGGCGGCGGTCGAATTCCAGAACGCTATCCAGAACGATCCGAAATTTTCCGACGCGCACTACCAACTGGCTCAAACCTATTTGAAACAGGCCGACTGGCCAAAGGCTTTCCAAGAATTGTCGCGCACGGTGGCGCTGAGCCCGGACAACCTGAAAGCGCAAATCGATCTGGCGAATTTGTTTTTGGCAGCCGGCCGTTTGTCGGACGCGCGCGACCGGGCCAACGTGGTGCTGAAATCAGATCCACAGAATGCCGCGGCGCAATCGATTCTTTCGAGCGCGGACGCTTCGCAGGGCGACCTGAACAAAGGGCTGACTGAAGCGCAGCAAGCGGTGCAAATGGATCCGACGCGATCGGGTTCACTGCTGAACCTGGCGATCATTCAGGAAAAATCAAAGGATTTCGCGGCGGCAGAGCAGAGTTATCAGAAGGCCGTCTCGCTCGACGACAAATCGTTGCCGGCGCACTTGTCGCTGGGAAGTTTCTATCAGCGACAAAAGCGCTGGGCGGATGCTGAAGCGCAATTTCGCACGGCGATTCAATTGGATCCGACCAATCCGTATCCGCGAGCGACTCTTGGTGCCCTGTATTTGAGTGAAGGGCAGAAAGACAACGCGGAGAAAACGTTACAGGAAGCTAAGGCGGCGCTGAAAGACAATCCTAACGGGTACCGGATGTTGGCGGATTTCTATCTAGCCCAGAAAGACTGGGACAAGGCGCTGGCAGAAATGGGCTCGTTGAATGCGGCGCATCCCAAGGACCCGGTGGTGTCGCGGATGTACGCGGAACTGTTGATGCAGCAAGGCAAGGTGGATCAGGCGTCGAAAGTCGTGGACGGCGCACTGCAAAATAACCCATCGGATGTGGCCAGCCTGATTTTGCGCAGTCAGATTCTGATTCGCGAAGGTAAAGCTCCGGATGCGGTTCACGTGATGGAGCAGGTGGTGAAAAATTCGCCGGACAACGCGGCGGCCCATTACCACCTGGGATTGGCTTACGCCGCGACGCAAAATTTGGGACAGGCCGAAGCGGAGTGGCGGCAGGCATCGAAGCT
The DNA here is from genome assembly GCA_963835025.1 of uncultured Acidobacteriota bacterium. Taxonomy (GTDB): domain Bacteria; phylum Acidobacteriota; class Terriglobia; order Acidiferrales; family UBA7541; genus Palsa-295. The sequence goes on along the minus strand of CAWIEL010000098.1, from coordinate 31,256 downwards.
GCAGCCCAATATGGCCGAGCCGTTGCGGGCGTTGTCGACTCTGGCCGCGCGAAGAAACGATGAAGCGCTGCTGGAGGAAACCGGCGGAAGGCTGATGATTTTGCAGCCGACTTCTCCCGAAGGTTACATCATTCACGCGCAGGGCTTGTATCTGAAGAAGGATTTGGCGGGAGCCGAAGCGGATCTGAAACGCGCGATCGCGGCGGCCCCGGAAAATCCTGCGGGATATGCGCGGCTGGGCGATTTGCGTTTCAGCCAGAAGAAATTCGACGAAGCGGAGCAGATGTACAACGAGGCGCTGAAACGCAATGCTTCGAACCTTGACGCGACCACCGGTCTGGTGAATATCGCGCTGCAAAAGAAGGATGCGCCGAAGGCGGCGCGGCTACTGGAAGACCAAATCGCAAAATCGCCATCAAGTCAGCTGTACGTCCTGCTGGGCCAAGTGGAAATGCGTAACCAAGATTCGGCCAAAGCGGAAGCCGCATTTCAGAAGGCGACCGAACTTGATCAGAACAACATGAACGCGTTCCTGATGCTGGCGAGCACACAGATCTCGCGAGGGTCGGTGGATCAAGCGATCGATGCGTATCATCGCGCGATACAAGCGAATCCCCGCGACGTGCGCGTGTATGTGGCGCTCGGCAGTTTGCTGGAGACGCGGAATCAGTGGCAAGAAGCGGAAGACCTGTATCGCAAGGCGCTGGCGATTCAGCCGAATTACGCTTTGGCAGCGAACAATCTTTCGTACCTGATGCTCGAGCACGGCGGCGATTTGAGCGTGGCGTTGTCGCTAGCGCAGATTGGACGCAAAGGCATGCCGGATTCACCGAATTCGGCGGATACATTGGGTTGGGCGTTCTACAAGCAGGGTGTGTATGGTTCGGCGATCGATCTTTTTCAAGAAGCGATCAAGGAAAACGGGCAGAACCCAATTTATCACTACCATCTGGGCCTGGCGTATCAGAAGGCGAACAATTTCGAGATGGCTAAGAAGCAGCTGCAATACACGCTCCAGATCAGTCCTAATTTCAGCGAGGCCGACGAAATTCGAAAAATTCTGGCCGAGCCGACGTCGCAGAAAAACTAACGTACAATTACATTTAGCGTGTTCGCGGGAGGCTGGCGCGGGCGTGCGTTTACGGGCGACTATTCTCCGGAGGATTTCATGAAGGATTGCCGGCAATTTTATATCGATGGAAAGTGGGTAGCGCCGGCGCAGGCCCGCGATTTTGACGTGACGAATCCGGCTACCGAAGAGATCGTGGCGACGATTTCGCTGGGAGGCTCAGCGGACCTGAATAAGGCGGCGGATGCGGCGAAGCGCGCATTTCCGGCGTACTCCGAGACTCCAGTTACGGAGCGGTTGGCGCTGCTGCAACGAATTGTCGCAACTTACCAGCGGCGGATGGAAGAGATGGCGGAAGCCATTTCCACGGAAATGGGCGCGCCGCTATCGCTGGCACGCGCAGCGCAGGCTCCGGCCGGTTTGGCGCACTTTGCGGAGATGGTGCGGGTTTTGGGATATTTCAAATTTGAGGAAATGCAGGGCGGCACGATGATGCGCAAGGAGGCGGTGGGCGTTTGCGGACTGATCACTCCGTGGAACTGGCCGATGAATCAGATCGCCTGCAAGGTGGCGCCGGCATTGGCAGCGGGATGCACGATGGTGCTGAAGCCGAGCGAACTGGCGCCGCTTTCCGCTTATTTATTCGCGCAGATTCTGGACGAAGCGAAAGGTTCCGGCGGGCGTATTCAATCTGGTGAACGGCGACGGTCCGACGGTGGGGGCGGCGATGGCTTCGCATCCGGATATCGATATGGTTTCGTTCACCGGTTCGGCGCGCGCGGGAGTGGCGGTGGCAACGGCAGCGGCACCGAGCGTAAAACGGGTCACGCAGGAACTTGGGCGGCAAATCCGCGAATATCATTTTGGATGACGCGGACTTGGAAAAATCGGTGAAACAAGGGGTGCAGAGCTGTTTCCGCAATAGCGGTCAATCGTGCGACGCGCCGACGCGGATGTTGGTGCCAAAGGCGAAAATGACGGCGGCGGTTGCGGCCGCGAAGCAGGCCGCGGAAGCGACTCGGGTGGGAGATCCGCTATCGGAAGCGACGCATATGGGGCCGTTGTCGGGCAAGGCACAGTTTGCCAAGGTCGAACGGCTGATCAATAAGGGACTGGAAGAAGGCGCGACGCTGGTGACTGGAGGTTTGGGAAAACCCGACGGGGTGACCAAAGGCTACTTCGTAAAGCCGACCGTTTTCGCCGACGTGCGCAACGATATGACCATCGCGCGGGAGGAGATTTTCGGCCCGGTGCTGTGCATTATTCCTTACGACGATGAGGAACAGGCAGTGGCAATTGCGAATGACACACCGTACGGCCTTTCGGGCTACGTGACTTCCGGAGACATGGAGCGCGCCCGGCGGGTGGCCAAGCGGATTCGCGCGGGTAATGTGCATATCAACGGCGCGCGGGTGGCATTTGATGGATGTTTTGGCGGGTACAAGCAGTCTGGAAATGGACGGGAGTGGGGAGAAGCGGGCCTCGAAGAATTTCTGGAGTTGAAAGCAATTTTCGGTTACCAGCCGGCGGTCAAAGCTTAGGGCTGACGGCGGCGGCGCTTTATATTTGAGTTCCCTGTTCCCATGGATCTGAAGACTAAGCAAAAAACACTGCGGCTGCTGGCCAACGGCATCTACGTGATGACCTCGCGTGGGACGGAAAAAATTGGGGCAGCGACGGTGACTTGGGTCTCGCAGGCTTCATTCAAGCCGCCGCTCCTTACTGTCGCCTTGCGCAAGGATGGGACAGTGCTGGAGTGCGTGATCGAGAGCCGGCGGGCGGTGCTGCACGTCTTGGACAAGCAGCAAGCGGCGTTGGCCCAAAACTTTTTCGCGCCGACGAAAGCTTCAGGGACCACCCTGAACGGCGAGGCGTACACCGACGGTGCAAAGACCGGAGCGCCGGTTCTGGATAAGGCTTCGGCGTATCTCGAATGCGAAGTTCGAGAAGTGATGGACCAGCACGGCGATCACGCGATCGTACTGCTGGAGGTGGTGAACGCGGAAATTCGCCGGGAGGTGAATCCGCTGACGGTGGCCGACTCACCGTGGAAGTATGGCGGCTGACCCGTAGGCTTCGCTGCAGCCTCAGCATTGATTCCCGTTGGGTAATTCCGCTGCATTCCCGTATAATTGTGTGCTTTGCCAGAGTAGGAGCCACAGACAGCCATGTTGAAAAGCATTCAGCAGCGGGACAAAGAAGGAAACCGGTGGGTGAAGATCACGATGGGCGTTTTGCTCGGCGTTATCTGCCTGAGCATGCTCACCTACCTGATTCCAGGCTTGGCTAACTCAAATTTTACGAATAGCGCGGACGCTCTGGCGACGGTCGGAGGCAAGGACATTACGGTACCGGAAGTGCAGCAGCAGCTGAATCTGGCGACGCGCGGACAGTCGGTTCCGGAAGCGCTGCGCGGCTTTTACGCCAAGCAAGTTTTGGATCAGATGGTCTTCAAGCAGGCGCTGGAATTGGAAGCGCAACGCCTGGGCTTGCAGGTCACCAACGACGAACTCTCCGAACGCATCAAGCAGATCTTGCCGACCGCCTGGAATGGCGACGTCTGGCTGAAAGACAAGTACACCACTGAAGTTGAGACCAAGATTGGGATGCCGGTTCCGCAATTCGAGGAATACCTGCGCGACCAGATGCTGCAGGAAAAGTTCCACCAGCTGGTTACCGACGCGATTACGGTAAGCCCGGAAGAAGTGCAGCGGGAATTTGTGCGGCGCAACGAGAAGGTGCAAATCGAATACGCGCTGATCAAGCCTACGGATTTGGCGTCGACCATTCAGCCTACGGATGCGGAGCTTTTGGCTTTTTATACCAAGCACGCCGGGCAGTATCAGGTGCCAGAGAAGCGTTCGGCGCGCTACGCGCTGCTGGATTTGAACCGCATCAAGGGTCAGGCGCAGGTCAGCGACGCAGCCCTGCAAGCGTATTACAAGGCGCACATCGACGATTACAAAGTAGCGAACCGCGCGCACGTAGAACACATCCTGCTGAAGACCATCGGCAAGACCGACGCAGAAATTGCTGAAATCCGCCAGAAGGCGGAAGCGGTGTTGAAGCAAGCGAAGTCAGGCGCGAATTTTGAGGATCTAGCCAAGAAATATTCCGAAGACGACGCAACCAAGCCCAAGGGCGGGGATCTGGGCTGGATTATCGAAGGGCAGACGGTGCCGGAGTTCGAGAAGGCGGCGTTTACGCAGCCCAAAGGCTCGGTTTCGGATTTGGTGAAGACCCAATACGGGTTCCACATCATCAAGGTGCTGGACCGCGAGAGCGCGCACACCAAGAGCTTCGACGAGGTTCGCAATCAGATTCAGCCGATCGTGATGGAAGAACAGGTGGTGGCCGAGGCCAATAAGACTTCTGACCAGATGGCCGCGGCGGTGCGACAGTCTAATCATCAGCCGCTGGAAGATTTGGCCAAGAAATTCAATTTGCAGCTTGGCGAATCACCGGCTGCGAGCCAGACCGATCCGGTCAGCAACTTTGGAAACTCCGCGGAACTGCGCAGTTCCCTGTTCCAGTTGCGCACGGGCGAAGTGAGCCAGCCGATTCAAACTTCGCTGGGATTCGCGATCATCACGCCGAAAGACATCACGCCGGCGCATCAAGGGACACTAGCCGAGGTGCACGACAAAGTTCTGGCCGACTACCAGCAGGAGAAGTCGCTGGAACTGGCCCGAACCAAGGCGGAAGACTTGGCCAAGGCGGCCCAGGGCGGCGAGGCTTTCGACAAAGCAGCGAAGTCTTTGAACATTGCCACCAAAACCTCGGATTCTTTCTCGCGTACTGGTTCAATTCCGGATGTCGGCGCTGGAACTTTGATTGAGAGCGCCTTCACCATGCCGGTCGGGCAGGTAAGTTCAGCGAAACAAGTGGCCGGAAACTGGCTGGTTTACCGGGTGACGGGTCACGAGCCGGTGATTCAGGCGGCGTTTATCCTCCAAGCCGATCAAATTCGTCAGCAAATGCTGCAGGCCAAACAGAATGCAGCCTACGATGCGTTCAAAACCGCCCTCGAAGACCGGCTGAAGAAGGAAGGCAAGCTGACGATGAACGCCGACGCTTTGAAGCGCCTGGGTGGCCGAAACACACTGTAAGCTATTGTATTTGCTAGGTTTATAATTTCCAAGACTCATCTTGCCCTGCGCATTACCCTTCGCTAGACTATTTCTTCCGCAGTACCTGCCCCGTAGCCAGCGGGGTACGACTTCGAGGCCTTCTTCCCGAGCCTTGTCACAAATTGGCACTACTTTTTGAGGAGCAGTCTCATGCCGGCAAAGAAGGCGAAAGGCAACAAGCTCGTCGAGTTCTCACGAACGCGGAGTGTGGCCCTGCCAGCTACTGCGGGAGTCGATTTTGGCGATTTTCGGGACAATGGAAAGCTTAAACAGGGGCGGGTGAAACAGAACGTGTCGAATGGAAGCGGATCGTCGAATTTGTATTCCTGCGCAATGGAAAAGAATCAGAACGGAAAATACAACATCCGGATGCGGGTAACGTTCGGTCAGGGCAACTGGTCGCTGGCGGTGTATTTCCTGGCGTCGTCGTTCAATGCGGCGATGAAGAAGCTGGAGCAATCGCTGCAGTCGCTGCAAAAGAATGAGGAAAGGCTGCGGTTTTGGGGTGTCGAACGCACGGACGACCCGAATATGGCGGGGGATTTACTGCAAGAATTCGGGCTCTGGCTGGATCGACGCCGCGAGTTCCCGCGCAAATACTCTGAAATCACGGTAGGAACTGAGAAGCCGGTGGCTGCTTCGATGCTGGCGCCGTTGCGCCGCGTGCTGGCGGATTCGGTGTCGCAAGAACGGGCGTTTACGGCTGTGGCGGGCGACTAAGCTCTACGGTTCGTTTACTGTTCGTTCCCACGAATTACTACTTCACCCTGCGTTAAAACTACGTCATTCAACGACATGCGGTATCGGTAGGACCCTGGGTTGAGGCCGGGACGGGTGGGTCCGCTAACCAGCCGGACTCCCGGGGGCGCCTGAAAAACGTTCGAGCCGAAGGGCGAGCGTTTCGCGTCGAATTCGACCTTCAAATTGCCCGCGTTCGAGATCCATTCCACCTGATCGCCGGCGTCTATCACGATCACTTCCGGTATCATCCCGACCAAAACCCGCTTTTCTGCCAATGACTTAACCTCGATTGGTTTCTTGTGGAACGATTCCCTGTTACGACTAATGCAAAGTCTGGCTGCAAGCCCGGTACGAAGCGCAACCCGGGCCCACAGCGCTGATTTTGGAGGCTAGATTATGGCCTTTACCGCGTCCGCGATGTCACGGGCGGAAATGCCGAAGGCGTCTACGAGTTCTTCGGGCTTGCCAGAGTGCGGCATGCCGTTTACCGCCATGAGTTTGAATTTCGTTGGCGCTGCGCCGACGGATGCGAGGGCGGAAAGGACCGCTTCGCCGATGCCGCCTTCTGGCCAGTGATCTTCCACCGTGATGAGCTTGCCGCCGGTGGCGGCGATTTCGGCGGCGATTGCTTTGCCGTCGATGGGCTTCACGCAGTAAAGGTCAATTACGCGGATGTTCGTGCCGGACTTCTTCAGCTCGTCAGCGGCCTTCAGGGCTTCGTGCAGGGTTACGGCCGCACCGATCACGGTCACCTTGTCCTGATCGCTCTTGCGCAGGACTTTGAAACCGGGCAGCGGAAATTTTTCGTCCTTGGAATAAATGATCGGGAATTTCGGACGCGAAGTGCGGAGGTAATTGATGCCTACGCGGCGTGCCATGGTATCGACCAAGCGCTCCGTTGATACGGCGTCGCTGGGGTAAAGAACGGCCGAACCGTGGATGGCACGGAACATGGCGATGTCTTCGAGAGCCATCTGCGAAGGGCCGTCTTCACCGATGGAGACGCCGCAGTGGGAGCCGCAGAGGTTGATATTGGCTCGGCTGATGGCGGCCATGCGAACGTTGTCGTAGGCGCGCGAAAGGAAACAGGCGAAGGTATCGGCGAAAGGAACTTTGCCGCGGGCCTGCAAGCCGACGGCGACGCTGACCAAGTTTTGTTCGGCGATGTATCCCTGCCAGAAATGATCGGGCTCCGCGTCCTGAAATGTTTCGGAGAACGTGGAGTTCTTTACGTCGCCGGAAATGGCGACGAGCTCTTTATTCACGGCGCCGACCCGCTTGAGGGCGAAGCCGTAGGCCTCGCGGGTCGCGACCTTAGCGTCGGCAGCGTAGTCAGGTGCCGCCGGAGCCGGGAAATCGGGAGGCGTCGGGAGCGGCTTGCGTTCGTAGGAGACGCCAGGATCCTTAGGTACCGTGGGCCCGCCACCGAGTTCGGCGATAGCTGCGGCCAGTTGTTCCTTGGAGAACGGCTTACCGTGCCAGTTGAGCTTGTCCGCGACTTGGCTGAAGCCGTGGCCCTTGATGGTGCGGGCGATGATCGCCTGCGGCTTTCCCTTGGTGGCTTTCGCTTTGTCGAGAGCGGCTAACACCGCGGCGACGTCGTGCCCGTCAATGACCTGGGTGTCGAAACCTTCGGAGACCCACTTCAAGCGGTAGCGTTCCATATCGTGCTGGTACATGGTGGGCTCGCTCTGGCCCAACCGGTTGATGTCGCAAATCACAGTGAGATTGTCGAGGCCGTAATGAGCGGCGAAGGCGGCGGCTTCCCAGATTTGACCTTCAGCAAGTTCGCCATCGCCGGTCAGGACGTAAACGCGCGTGTCGCTCTTATCCATGCGGGCGCCGATGGCCAAGCCCGCTCCTACCGAGAGGCCCTGGCCCAGCGAGCCGGTGGCAGCGTCAACACCGTGAATGCGGGGCGTGGGATGACCTTCAAGTTCGCTGGAAAATTCGCGGAGGGTCATCACGCGTGAAACCGGAAAGACGCCAGCTTCGGCCAGCGCGGAATATAGGAGCGGCGCGGCGTGGCCCTTGGAGAGCACGAAACGATCGTCGTCGTTCGAGTTGGCGTTCTTGGGGTCGAATTTCATGGCGTAGAAGAAAACGCCGGCGACCAACTGCGCCGCAGACATGCAGGAAGTGGGATGTCCGGAGCCGGCAGCGGTGGTGGACATCATGGAATAGATGCTCAGCAGCTTGGCTTTTTCTTTGATCAGGTCGATGGTCGCTGCGGAAGGTCCTGCGGAGGAAGGCGCGCTCATAAAAGCTCCTTATTCGATTTCAGGCTTAGGCCTGGATTTTACCCTGTTCGCGTGAAAGGCGCGAATGAAGTCTTTCTAACTCGGCACGTCACCGTGTGTCGCAACGTTGGATTCACCACGGGGCGATTTGGGTACAGATAAGGTTAGCGACGGAGCAGCTTGGGCGAGAGCAGGACGTCGGCAACGCGCGCAACTTGGGCCATCTCTGCGACGTCGTGTACGCGCACGATGTGTGCACCCTGCAGGATGCTGGCGGCTACGGTCGCGGCGGTGCCCCAGATGCGATTGGCTCCTGGGTCTTGCTTGAGCGCCGTCCCTAGGAAACTCTTTCGGGAGGTGCCGAGTAGCAGCGGGAATCCCAGCGTGGCCAGTTCCGGGAGTCGCTGAAGGATTTCGCAATTTTGGGCGTGGCTTTTGCCGAAGCCGATTCCGGGATCGATGACGATCTGGGATTTGGCTACGCCGGCGTTTCGCGCGGTAGCGATCGATCTGCGCAGGCCTGCGGTGACGTCGCGGATCACGTTTGCGGCGAAGGGCTTTTGCTGCATGGTATGGGGTTCGCCGCGCATGTGCATCAGGATCAGGCCGAGTTTTTTGCGCCGGGCTATTTCGGCGAGGCGAGGATCGTTCCGCAAGCCGGTGACGTCGTTGAGGATTTCGGCGCCGGCGTTGGCCGCGGCTTCGGCGACCTCGGATTTGCTGGTATCGATTGAGATTGGAATTGTGAGTTTGCCGCGCAGCCGCTCGAGTACCGGAAGAACGCGGCGAATTTCTTCTTCTGCTGAAATTACCGTGGAGCCTGGACGCGTGGATTCCCCGCCAATGTCGATTATGTGGGCGCCGGCTGCTTCCATCTCGAGTGCATGCTTGGCGGCCGCGTCCACATCGAGATAGACGCCGCCATCCGAGAAGCTGTCGGGCGTCACATTCAAGATGCCCATGACTAAAGTGTCTTGGCCGAGCGCTAGCGATCGCGCGGGGAGGCGCAGGCGGAATTTTGGGCGGCCAAACATGCGCTGCTATTGAATCACGGTTTGGCGGGGACGTAGTAAGAAGCCCGAGAGACAACGGTGGCGTCCGGATGTCCTTCAACTTCGACTCGTAGAGAGTGCCAGCCAGCGCGCGGCGGTTGGTCTTGAGCACTTCCGGCAGAACCCGCGGGAGAGAATCCGACGGTGTATTCGGCGCGAATCTTAACGGCGATTTGGTGGAAGGTGTCGGCCAGAGTGCTGGCCTCGCGCAGGAAGTACATTTGGCCGCCGGAGCGCCGGACTAATTCCGCCAAGTAGAGGGTATACGCGGGGATTTTTTCGTCGGAGCGTTCGCGAGTAAGGAGCGTTTGTTCCGAGTGCGCGCTGAGCCATGATGCGGTCATAATTTTGGGACGGCTTTCGGTGGAGACGGCGAAGACCTGGATATCTTGAGCGGAAAGTTTGCGAACCACATCCTCAAATGTGAGGTGGTCGGGCGGGTATCCCGGGCGGGGCCGCGACGTTTCGGGATCGAGCGTTAGGCCCAGGCCGCTGTCCTGACCGTCGGTGAGCAGAACGATGGCTTTGCGACCGCTGCGGCCGACAAAAAGTTCCGTGGCGGCAAGAAATACCGCCTCGTAGATGTTGGTGCCCCCGGTATCGCCGAGAAGTTCGCGGGCGTCGACGCGGCCGACGGCTTTGCGGATCAGACCCCAATCGCTGGAGAACGGAATCTGTAGATAGGCGTGCGCGGAGAAATCGACGACCGCGGTTTCGTCCGAAGTGCCGAGTGCATCAACCAGGGCGCGCGCGGCATTTTTCATTTCTTCGGATTCGCGCAATACGCTGGGACTCGCGTCGATCAGCAGAGCGACGCTGGCAGGTTGGTTGGAGGCGGCGAAGAAAACGATGGGGCGGGTGGCACCGTCGTCGAGAATACGGAAGTCTTTTTGCTGCAGGTTCTGAATGGCCACGCCATCGGCGCCGACGACACTGCAGGTTACCGGCACGATTTGGGTGACGACGGAGATGGCGTGTTCGTTTGAGGGTGGAGGGGCGTCAGTACCGGTCGCTGCGGCGCGGGCGACGACGAGTTCGCCCGTGGCCGGATCTCTGCGATATGAAACGGTTTCGTCGAGGCGATGGGGCTTGGAGAGGCTGGTAGCTGACTTTTTCTGAGCGTGAGCGGCGGGCAGCAGACTGAGGAGCGAAAAGGCGACAACGAGCGCTCGCATCGCAGCTCTAATCGAGATCGAAATCGCGCAGAGGTTTTTCGATGGGGCCGTCTTTCGCTTTTTTCAGGCCTTCGGCGAATTTGCGGGCGAGCAAATCTTCTTTGGTTTTTTCGGCTTCGACCGAGGCGCGGAATTTCGCTTCGACGGCGTCGACTTGTTTTCGAAGCAGGCTGGCGGTGTCCTCGAGATCGACCGAGGACGGCGGGCGGGGCGGCGGGACGTGCGAGAGGACGGCGCGAACCTCGCGATCGATGGTCAATTTAGCCTGGCAGCAGGGGCAATTCACTTCGAAGGTGTCCACGAATTTGTTGGCCATGAGGTTATTTTACTCCAATTTTGGCTGGGGAGAGTCGTATGGAGAATTTGGCCAGTACTGCGCTGTTCCGTTTTGTGCTGGCCTTGTTCGTGCATATTAAAGCCGAGTCGCTGCCGTGCCGATATTGAAATCAATAGCAGCCATAACATTGTAAATCCGTCCATCGCGACACCGGCGGAGGCGACGATCGAGTCTATGAGCACACCACTGAGTATTGTCGAGAACCAGCAAGGTATAGACGAGATTCGGGCGGCGTCTTCAACGCCGAGCGACCGGCGGAAATCGAAGCGGGCCATGGTTTCGCTTCGCGCGCACATTTGCGGGGGGATTGGCTCGGTTCAGGGGTTCGAAGAGGTGGTCACCTCCGCCGACATCTCGCGGGACGGGGCGCGCCTGCCCACTACCCGGCACGGGTACTTCGAAGGCCAAATGTTGAAGGTGACCTGCCCGTTCTGGGACACGCCCACCGCGATCAACAAGACGCGCAATGCCAAGATTGTGCGGTGCAAAATCACCCCAACCCTCGGCTATGAGATCGCCGTGCAATTCCTTCCGGACGATCCAATAGAGTCGCACATGTTGAAGCGCAGCGCCGGTTTGAACGCCGGGCAAGTGCGGGTGTTGGTCGTGGAATCCGATACGCGCACCGGAAATTCCGTGCGCGAACTGCTGGAGCGGGACGGCTATCACGTGGTGACTGTGGCAAAAGCTGAGGAGGGCCTGGCCGTGATCCAGACCGAGGCGCCGCATGTGATCGTGGCGGAGGCCGAAGGCATCGGGATTACCGGGCACGATCTGTGTGCGATCGTGAAATCCGAGCCGCACCTTCAGCACATTCCAGTAATCCTGCTGACGAGTTCGGCCTTACCGTCGGACTATAACTCGAGCCATTTGATTGGCGCAATCATATGCATGTCAAAAACCTGCAAGATTGAAAGAATACGCCAAGCAGTGCGCTTGGTGGCGGCGCCACCTTCACAATCCGCGACCTACAGCGCGGCGTTCAACGTCGCTTCGTTCGTTCGCACTTCGTAGAGCTGCAATCCAAATAATTTCAGCGCAAAAAAAGGCCTCGTCTTTTTTCAAGACGAGGCCGGCGGAATTGCGTTGGTGTTTGACGGCGTTCTAGGCAGGAGCCGGTTTTTCGCCGTTGGCCAATCCCGGAATCGTTCGCGGTTCAGGCCGCAAAGACAGCTGCGGCTCTTTAGCCGTGGCGCGCGGTTCGGGTGGAGGCGGAGGAAGCTTTTCCGGCAAAGGCTGCCCGGCCATCAAGAGCTTCAATTCCACCGCGTCCAGAACTTCGCGGTCGAGCAAGGCTTGGGCGATCCGCTCGAGCAAGTCCTTCTGGGTTTCGAGGATATTGCGTGCCTTGCTGTAACCGTTGGTGACGATGCTGCGGACTTCTCCGTCGATTTTGATGGCCGTATCTTCGGAGTAGTCGCGATGCTGGGCGATTTCGCGGCCGAGGAAAATCGCTTCTTCCTTTTTGCCGAAGGTTAGCGGGCCCAGAACGCTCATGCCCCATTCACAAACCATTTGGCGGGCGATCTCGGTAGCACGCTCGATGTCGTTGCCGGCGCCGGTGGTAACGTGATGCAGGAAAATCTCCTCGGCAGCGCGTCCGCCCATGAGCACGGCGAGTTGCGCTTCCAAGAATTCCTTGGTGTAAGTGTGTTTATCGTCGATGGGCAGCTGCATGGTGACGCCGAGAGCCATGCCGCGCGGGATGATGGTGACCTTGTGCAGCGGGTCGGCGCCCGGAGTCATGGCCGCGACCAGCGCGTGGCCAGCTTCGTGATAGGCGGTGTTGCGCTTTTCTTCGTCGGACAAAATCATGGAGCGGCGTTCGACGCCCATCAGGACTTTGTCCTTGGACATTTCGAAATCGACCATAGCGACGAATTTGCGGTTTTGGCGCGCGGCCCAGAGAGCCGACTCGTTGACCAAGTTGGCCAGATCGGCGCCTGAAAACCCGGGAGTTCCGCGAGCGATGACGGAGAGATCCACGTCCTCAGACAGAGGAACTTTGCGAGTGTGCACGCGAAGGATCTCTTCGCGGCCCTTGACGTCCGGCCGCGGCACAACGACGCGACGGTCAAAGCGACCGGGGCGCAGAAGAGCAGGGTCGAGCACGTCCGGGCGGTTGGTAGCGGCGATGAGGATTACGCCTTCGTTGGACTCGAAGCCGTCCATTTCGACCAGCAAAGCGTTCAAGGTCTGCTCGCGCTCATCGTGACCGCCGCCGAGGCCCGCGCCGCGATGGCGGCCGACCGCGTCGATCTCGTCGATGAAGATGATGCACGGCGCATTTTTCTTGCCTTGCTCGAAGAGATCGCGCACGCGGCTGGCACCTACGCCGACGAACATTTCGACGAAGTCGGAGCCTGAAATCGAGAAGAACGGAACATTAGCTTCGCCGGCGATGGCGCGAGCCAGCAAGGTCTTGCCCGTTCCTGGAGGACCGACGAGCAGAACGCCCTTGGGAATGCGTCCGCCGAGTTTTTGAAATTTTTGCGGATCTTTTAAGAAATCGATGATTTCGTAAAGCTCTTCTTTCGGCTCGTCGATTCCGGCAACGTCCTTGAAAGTCGCTTTCTTCTGCTGAGCGGTGAGCAAACGAGCGCGCGATTTTCCAAAGCTGAGCGCTTTGTTTCCGCCGGCCTGCATCTGCCGCATCATGAAAATCCAGAAAAGCACCAGCAGGATAATCGGCGCGAAATTCATCAAGAAAGTGAGCCAGTCGGCGTTCTTTACTTCTTTGAAGTTGTAGAGAATGTTGTGATCCTGAAGAGACTTAGTGACTTCCGGGATGGAAGTGTTGGCAATGGTTACGCCCTTGAACTTGCCGCCTTCCCGATACTCGCCTTGGAGTTCTGCGCTATTCTGCGCCAAATAAATGGTCACATCTTTTACGCTGCCGCTCTGGACCTTGGTCAGGAAGGCCGTGAAGCTTGGCTCCTCCTCGTGCGCGGACTGCCCGCCGGTGGATGCCATCTTCCACAACACCACCGCCAGCAAAATCATTAAGAGCCAAAAGAGAATCGTTCGGACTGTTGAGTTCACCGTAGGACCTCGCCCATTTCAAACCCGAAAGGTAGATTGCCGATCGCCATTGCAATTATGTCGTGACTTTAAGAAAGAATGCACGGCCTCTCTAGGTAATTAGATGCCGAAAAAGCCATTTCCGCTCTTTAAAACGTTTCAGCGCTAGCTTCCGCGATCAGCAGCGCTTTGTGGGTGCCGGCTCCAGCAGCAAATTCACCGGCCGGATCCATTCCGAGCGCCCAAACCACCTTCCCGGCGCTTTCCAAGACCGGCCAGCCGGCACGCCGTTCTGCCGGAATCCTTTTGCCCAGCAACATCTGCTTGAGCTTTTGCTCGTTCCGCCGACCGCGAGGTCTATAGGAATCGCCGGGCCGCCAATTCCGCAGAATTAAAGGCGAACGCAGGAGGTCAGCATCGAGGGCTTGGTTGTCCCATATAGTGTCGCGCTCGGCGGAGGGCCAGTCAATCAAATTTAGGCTCAGGCGCTTGCCCATTTCGGCAACTGACACGCTCACCGTTTTGGTAAGCGGCAGGGCCAACTCATAGTGATACTTAGGCGAAGGATGCGCGGTTCCACTTTGATTTTGATGGGGAGCCGCCGCGGTGGAGGCACCGCGAGAAAATCGCAGCTCGCCAAAGTCCTTGCGAACGAGGATCCCGTGCGGCAATTCGACGGCAAGTCGGCTCTGCGGATTTTTCGCGAGGTCGAGCACTTGTTCGACATGTTTTGCGGTCAGTTCGCGCCGGTCTCCGTGGATTGCTTCAAAAAGCCGGCGGATCAGTTTTTCGCTTACGGAGCGTAATGCCGGAGGCGGGCCGGGCGATTGGTACGCGGGGTTTTTCTTCGCCGACTTGGGCATGGATAGTGGAGTCAAAATGTCGGAGGAAGAAATGACGAAGTCGCCGCAAGACTGGCGAACGAGATTTTGGAAGCGGTCTTCGATAAAAGCATCCCAGAAGGACTCCTCTTCGCGCGCGAACCTGGAGAGATCGTTCAGATGATTGACGATGGACGGCGAGTATTGGTGCTCAATCACCGGAAGGAGCTGGTGACGAATTCGCGCGCGGGTGCGGGCGGCGTCCTGATTGGTGGAATCCTCGCGCCAATCCTGACTTAGAGTGACCAGATAATCGCGCAACTCCTGTCGACGCGTCTCAAGCAGCGGACGCACGACGGGACCATCGACGGGACGAATCCCGCTGAGGCCGGTGATTCCGGTGCCGCGAAAAATATGCGCGAGGACGGTTTCGGCCTGGTCGTCCGCGGTGTGGGCCACGGCGATGCGATCGGCTGAGCCATCAGAAATCAATTCATTGAAAAAGCGGCGTCGAAGGCGGCGCCCCGCGTCTTCGAGGTTCCAGCCATTGCTCGCGGCGACGGCGGCAACGTCTTCGGTGCGTTGAAAGAATTTCAAGCCAAGTCGTTGCGCCAGAACTTCGACGAATTGAGCATCTCGATCCGATTCGTCGCCGCGCAGAGAATGATTGAGGTGTGCGATCGAGACGCTGACGCCCAAGTCGTTGGCCAGATGCGCCAGCAGCCGCAACATCGCTACCGAATCCGCGCCTCCAGAAACAGCGGCACACACCCGAGCGCCGGGAAGAATCGCCCGTTGCCTGCGGATGGAAGTCAGCACGTTGTGTTCGAAAGCTGTTCGCATGGAAAAGCGATCACCTGTGACGGCAGTGGGTATCGTAACAGTTGAGTCGGGAAAGGGTCGAGAGAGAGGCCACGCGCACCATGGATACGCGTAACGTGGCCGCGCGAACAGGCTAAATGCGATCGCTGATCTGCTGAGTGAACAAATCGCGGCTGTAGGATATGCGCCGGTCAAGCGCGACCGCGGCAAAGTACGAACAGTCGCGGCGCTCGTGGTCGATCCAGCTCGCAGCGTCGGGTCCCGCGAGAATCGCAATTCGCTTCGCCATCGCTAACATCCGATAGTAGGTGCCCACGGCGCGGATGTCCGAGCGATCATCACCGCGCTCCGGGCAGAGCCGAACGAGCTGCAGCAGCCGATGAAAATCATCGGGCGCGACTTCTTGCGCAGAGATTCCAGTGACTTCTTTGACGCGGTCGGAAAGCGCTACGCGCCGGCTGGGGGCGAGAATCGAACGGCAATACACTAGGAAGAACTGCAAGAATACGCCGATGGAGGCGACGCAGATCAGGGCCGCAATCATTGAGCCTTCTCCATCAGATCCGCGGGGACCAAACGAGAATCTTCGGAAACCTTGCTCAGGGTGTAAGACCAGGCCACCGGCAGCCACAGACCCACCAGCGGTGGAATCCAGCGCAAAATATTGGACTGCAAGCCGGGATAGAGATTTCGCAAGGCGTAGGTCCCAGCGTTTACGCTGAAATACATCCCGAGGGCTAGGACGAGCTGAATCAATCTCATGCGCGTTTCGCGCAACTTCAGGATCGCGCCCCACAGCAGATAGGTCAGAACCACGCCGACGAAGTAAAAGTTTTGACCAAGCTCCACGACAAACCGGCTGGTCAGATGGTCTCGATTCTGGTGTACGACCACATAAGAGAAGCCGGCGGTAGCGACAATCAAAATTGCAGCGGCACCGCGAATGTAGGCGCTGGCGCCCATTTCTTCGAAGACCTGCAAATAGAAATGAATCACCACCCAGAACAGCAGAAGGGTCAGCAAGCTGTCTGAGTAGTAATAGAAGTAGGTGTACTTCAGAGAGTTAAATCCGAACTGTTTCAGGCAGTAATACATGCCGAAAGTTACAGTGGCATCGCACAAAGTATAGATAATAAGAGGGAAATAGCGTCGGAGGAGTTTAAGGCGGAACGCGCACACCAATAGATAGATTTCCGCAAGGAAACCTAAACACCACAAAGCGTAATCAAAAGGGCCCAGCATCTCTTGGTGACAACCCGCGAAAGCCTGGCCCTGCTCCCACTATAGGGAGCTACCGATTACTACCTCCAGGGCGTTGGCGGCATCGGCGCCGTGGTGCTTGCCCACGGAGTCGGTGGCATTGGAGCGGTTGTGCTGCGCCACGGCGTAGGCGGCATAGGTGCGGTAGTGCTTGCCCACGGCGTCGGCGGCATTGGAGCGGTGGTGCTCGCCATTGCTGGGTTTGGCGACAAAGCCTTCAAACCCAATGCGCTGGTGGCGATCAAAAGCGCCAATGCAGCAACTGCTGACCATTTACTCATAGACTTCCTCCCAAGGGTAACAACGGGCGGAGTCTATAAGCGGTCAGTGGCCGTCAAGAGAGGAATTTTAGGGGCGTGTGTCTAAACGGTACACACCCCTTCCCTCTGGCAATGGCCAGTGCCTTTCCGAATTGTCGAGCTCAGACTAGCGGTGCGAAATGCGGGGAGCAATGGGCCGAAAGTACTACCGTTGTTATCCGTTTCCCTCTCGGTACGGGGCGCCTTGCGAGCGGCCATCGGCGATCAGCATTCTTGGGCGAATGCATTGGGTCGGCATCTTGACACTCCGCAGCTCGAACCTTTAGCATCGAAGGCTGTCTAGCGGCCGGTTTAGCTCAGAGGTAGAGCGAGGGTCTCATAATCCCTAGGTCGTGGGTTCGAGTCCCACAACCGGCACCATTTGCATCGTGGTTTCCCGTTTTTCTTCTCAAAGTATCCTCCGCCTTTCGAGCCGGACGATCGAGTGCGCCCCGATCGCCGCCGTGCCACCAACGTTCGACCTCCGATCACGAATACATTTTGGTTGGCGTGGGACAGAATTGTGAGATATTGGGCGCCTGTCGTATGGTTACGAAATAGAGCGTTTTGTTTCTTTTTTTGCGAGGCATGAGAATGAAGCCTGCTCAATCACGTCAATACATCAACCTGCGGCCGTCAGTTCGATCGGTTCTCTTTCTGTTCTCTGGCGCGCTCGCATTTGGCGCGGTCGGATGCAACAAGCCTGCTGCGCCCGTGGCGCCGCAGGCCGAATCGCGCGTCCATGTTTCACCTGGGGCTGGCGGCGTGGCGATCACTACGGCAAACGCCGAGTTCACGGTTACGCCCAACGGTTACGTGTCTGGGAGTCTGATTGCAGACGGACGGAAATTGACCTTGGATGATCCTGGGGATCAGCCGGGCCTGCAAATTGCGACTCAGCAAGGGGCGCTTCCTCTGGTGATCTTTGACGTAGCTCACCCGGACGTTTCCCAGCCCAACGGAAAGCTGGGCAGCGTGGGCCAACGCGTTCAGGTGCATGGCGCGACGCCCGATGGCAATGTGCGCGAAACGTTGACGGTCGCGGTCTACGATGAATTTCCTAGCGCGGCATTGGTTTCCGTGGCCATACAGAATTCCGGCAAAACTGATGTAACCCTCAAATCTGTGGATTTCGATCAGCACAGGTTAAATGCGTCACTGGTTGATGCGCAGGTGGCGCCGTACCAGATGTGGTCTTTCCATGGGGCGAGCATTCAGTGGGGAAAGGAAAATGTATTCGAGATCCCCAAGAAATTTTCACAGCAGAACCAGATGGGTACGGTGGTGGAAGTGAAAGGCGATCTGGGTAGCGTGGGCGGCGGAATTCCCGTGGTCGCTTTCTGGACTAAACCCGTGGGAGAAGCGATTGGCCACGCCGAGACGCTGCCGCTGTCGCTTTCGATTCCGGTCACGACTGCGGACGACGGGCGCGTTCAGACGGGGATCCATCTGACCCCGGACGCTGTGCTGCAGGCGGGGCAAACCTACTCGACGCCCGAGAGTTTCGTGGCTGTGTATTCCGGCGATTACTACGAGCCGCTGCAAATGTATTCGAACTTGATCGATCGCGAGGGATTGAAGAAGGCGACGGCCAACGCTGAGGACTATTCAGTGGCGTGGTGCGGATGGGGATATTTGGCGAACGTCACTCCGGCGCAGATGCTAGGTACGATTCCAAAGTTGAAGGAATTTGGAATTCATTGGGCGACGCTTGATGATCGATGGTTCAACAATTATGGGGACTGGCTACCGCGTAGCGATACGTTTCCGGGAGACAGCATTCGCGAGATGGTCAAGAAGTTTCACGAGCAGGGCATCAAGGTTCAACTGTGGTGGCTGCCGCTCGCGGTGGAGGATGGAGGCGCCGGATACGAATCGCATAAATACGGCGTGTCGGACGTGGTGAAAGAGCATCCCGACTGGTTGATTCTTGATAAAGACGGAAAACCTGCGCGGATGACTCGAGGTCTGGCGACGCTGTGTCCGGCAGTGCCTGAAGTGCGGGAATACTACAAACAGCTGACGCAGAAATTCATCCGCGACTGGGATTTCGACGGATCGAAGCTCGACAATATTTATACGGTTCCCGAATGCCATAACCCGAAACATCATCACAACTCGCCGATGGATTCCGTTTATGCCATGGGCGATGTGTATAAAGCGATTTTCGACACAACGCGCGCGTTGAAGCCGGACAGCGTGACGCAGAGCTGTTCGTGCGGCACGCCTCCTAGCGTGGCTTGGCTGCGTTATATGGATCAGGCGGTGACTGCGGACCCGGTAGGGTCGGTGCAGGTGCGGCAGCGGGTGAAAATGTATAAGGCGCTGCTGGGGCCGAACTCGGCGGTGTATGGAGACCACGTCGAATTGACCCGGGTGACAAATCCCAACGGAAGCGAACGCGATCTTGGTTCAGATTTTGCTTCGACGGTGGGAACCGGAGGGGTGGTCGGGACGAAATTTGCGTGGCCGGATTATGGTCCGAAGCTAAGCGATGTTTATTTGACCGCTGAAAAAGAGGCGAGCTGGAAAAAATGGATCGGGATTTACAACGACAAGATGCTTTCGCGCGGCATTTTCCGCAACCTTTACGTTTATGGGTACGACGTGCCGGAGGGATACGCGATCGAGAAAGACGGATCGATGTATTACGCGTTTTTTGCGCCGCAGGTTGAGGCTAAGAAGAAAGGCGCGGCCACGCCGGCGTGGTCTGGCGTGATCGAGTTGCGAGGCTTGGCGGCCGGGAAGTATCGGGTGACGGATTATGCGGATGGAAAGGATCTAGGAGAGGTCACGGCGCCCGGGGCGAAGCTGCAGGCTAGCTTTGCGGATCATTTGCTGCTGCAGGTTACGAAGGAGTAGAGCGACGCGCCGGAGAGGCGTGCGCTTAGGACTTCGGCGGATTGCTGAAAAATGATTTCACTTTATCGCGATCGCGGAACGCTTCGGTGCCGCCTTCGCTGGTGGTGGAAAAAGCGCCGGCTAGATCTGCGTACGCCAGGCAGTCTTCCGGCGAGCCGCCCTGCAGAAAGCGATGAATGAAGCCGGCATCGAAGCTGTCGCCGGCACCTACCGGATCTTTCGCTTCGACTCGCAAACCAGCGCTGCACCAACGGGCTGCGCCTTTCTGCAGCAAGGCGCCTTTCGCGCCAAGTTTCACCGCCACCATCGGGCAAATCGCAGCCAGCTTGCCGATTGCTTCCTCTAGATCGTCCACTCCCGCGATTTTTTTGGCTTCGCGCTCGTTGGGGAAAAGAATATCGACAAAGGGAAGTACGCCCAGAAGGTCGTCTGCCCACTTTCCTTCGGGATCGTCGTTGGTGTCCAGGGAAGTCGAAAGCCCATTGGCTTTGGCGAGGCGAAAGAGTTCGCCGATGTGGGGGCGTAGGGCGCGATGCAAGAAATAAGAAGAAAGGTGGAGATGGCGCGCGGCAGAAATATAGTCGAGATCGAGATCGGCGAAGTTGAGTTCGAAAATCGCTCCGGGATAAGTAAGGATGAAGCGATGTTCCGGCTGGGTGAGAATTACGGAAAGGCCGGTGGCGATTCCCGCTGAGGTTTTGGTCACGCGGCTGACGTCGGTGCCGGAGCAGGCCAGCCAATCCAGCGCGGTCTGGCCCAGAGGATCGTCGCCGACTTTTGCGACCATTCCAACTTTGGTGCCCAGCACCGAGAGATTATGCGCGAAAATCGCTGAGGAGCTTCCAAGCGTAAGACGAAATGCGCGGACCAGCGTTTCTTCTTCCGGTTTCAAATCTTTCGGGACGCCGTACAAAATCAAGTCAGGATTCAGCTCGCCAACAACGCAGACATCGAGTGGCATCTCCGCGGGCCTCGCCTACTTGCTGCTTTCGAGCATCACGACCCGAGATAGGTTTCGCGGCTCGTCAGGATTGAGATGCTTCTTCAGGCCGGTGTAAAAACCGAGCAGCTGTCCTGGCAGCACGGTTGCGGCGATCCGGGCGATTTCCGGGACACGCAGCGAAAGTTCAACGACGTAATCGGATGAGCGCCGGACGGCGGGAGTCGCCTGGTTGGTGATGGCCAGAATCGTGCCGCCAAGTTTTTTCATTTCCTCCAGCACCAAAACTTCAGCGTCGAACCCGGATTCGCTCAAGATGCAAGTAATCAGCGTTTCGGGGCTGACGATCGATTTAGGGCCGTGACGGAATTCCAGGGCGTGAAAACTCTGGGCGAAGGAGCAGGACATCTCGAGAACTTTCAACATCGATTCCTGGGCGATGCCGAAGAAAGGTCCTTGCCCCAAGTAGATATAGGCGGCGAATTGTTGCGATTTGACCAGCGCCGCGATGGTTTCATGAACTTGGTTTAATTTTGCAGACGCTTCGCCGGGAAGGGCGCGAAGTCCATCGTGAGCGTCCTGGCGACTTCCGCGAATCGCCGCGAGCGCCTGCAAGACGAGCAGCATGGAAGTAAACGACCGAGTCATCACCGTGCTTTTTTCGTCGGCGGGAGTGAGCACCAGGCAGTGGCTGGCGAGTTTCTGGATCGGCGTGCCGGAGCCGCAGGTGATGGCCAGGGTCCGGATATTTTTCGTACGCTCGAGATATTCGACGGCTTCGAGAGCTTCCGAAGTGTGCCCGGAGCGGCTGATCACTACCGGCTGGCAGGGCAGCGGTAGCAGCTGCGGGAAAAGCATGATTTCCGAAGCAGGGATGGCGCGGGCTTCCTCGCCGGTCAAAATCGTCCAGCTGGTGGCTGCGCACTGCGCCAGGTAGTAGCTGGAGCCGCAGCCGATGAACACCCATTCGGCACTCTGGGTCAGTTTGCCGTTCAGATCGTTCAGTTCACCCGATTTGTCGACCATTTCGAGGCACGCTTTCCAGGTGTCGGGCTCGGAAAGAATTTCCGCGATGGTGTGTTTGCCTGCGTCGGTTTCAGATTGCGCCAACTGTGCCTCCGTCCATTTGAGCCAAAAATCCTATACGGTGATGAGCTTGATGTGGGCCGCGCGAAGCGACTTCGCGTAGGCCTTGGAGATTTTCTTGTCGGTGATGGTGTGATGCACCGAAGACGTGGGAGCGATGAAAGACAGGCTACGATTGCCAAATTTACTGGAATCACAGACGATCACCACGGTTTTGGCGTTTTCGATCATGACGCGGTTTACCCTGGCTTCCAGCAGGTTCGGAGTAGTCAAACCGTATTCGACATCGAATCCGTCGACCGCGAGGAACAGCAGGTCGGCGGTGACGTGGCGCAGCGAATCTTCGGCAAGAGGTCCGACCAGGGAGAATGAATTTCGCCGCAGCGCGCCGCCGGTGAGGATTACTTCGACGTCGGTCCCGGCCAGTTCAGCGGCAATATTTACGGCATTGGTGATGACCGTAAGATCGCTAATATGCTGAATGGCGCGAGCGACGGCCGTGGTGGTAGTGCCGGAATCGAGAATGACGACGTGGCCGGGGCGGACGAAGCGCGCCGCAGCGGCGGCTATGTTTAATTTCTCTGTGCGATGCAACTGCTCTTTCTCGTGTAAGGTGGGGTCGCGGAGCGCGGAAGCATCCATGGGCAGCGCGCCGCCGTGGGCGCGATGGATGCGGCCCATTTGATGCAGGGACTCGAGGTCTTTGCGGATGGTGATGAGCGAAGTGGAAAAACGGCGCGCAAGATCTTTGACTACGACCCGACCGTCGCGTCTCGTCAGTTCCAGGATTTTTCGCCGCCGCTCTTCTGCCAGCATGGTTTTTTAGTTTAGTTCCGAATCCTTACTATTTGTTACTATTTGTTATCGAAGCCCAAGCTTCCCACAATCGCCGTCCGGGAGCAAGGATTTATGCCCAACTTACGAATCGTCTGCGTGAGTGCCAATCCGGCGATGGACCGGCGCGTGCATCTCGATACGCTCCGAAAGGGTAGCGTGAATCGGGCGCTCTTGGCCCGTGGATTTGCGGGCGGGAAGGCCGCTCACGTGGCTATGGCGGCGCGGGCACTGGTGGACGACGTAGCCTGGATTGGATTTCTGGGCGGAGCGGTGGGTGCGGAGTGCGCCGAGCAATTGAAATCATTGGGAATTCAAGTGAGCGCGATTCCGACGGTGGCGACTACTCGGGTGAATCTAGAAATTCTGGAAGCCGCGGGCGAAATCACGGAAATTCTGGAACCCGGACGTGCGCCGGCAATGGCTGAGAGGAAAAAGCTCTGGCAAGCAATCCGCGGCATTTCGAACTCGAGCCTATTGGTGATTTCGGGCAGCCTGCCGGTCGGACTGGCGCCGTCCTTCTACTCCTCAGTGATTGAGGATGCGCGTTCCCGGGGAATTCGAGTATTTCTGGATACGAGTGGAGCGGCCTTGCCTGCGGGGATCAAGGCCAAGCCGCATTTCGTGAAAGTGAATCGGAACGAAGCGGAGGCGTTGACCGGCCAGACGATCAGAAATGAGAGCGACGCCCTTCGTGCAGCGCGAGAAATCACGCGCCAGGGTGCCGACAGCGCGGCGGTGACGTTAGGAAGAGAAGGTGTGGCTTGGTTGGAAAGCGCGGAGGCCGCGGGTTGGTTGGCGCGGCCACCAAAGCTGAGATGTGTTTCTGCGGTAGGGTGCGGAGATGCGACGCTAGCGGGTTTTGCGGTAGCGGCGCGTCAGGGTCTTAGCGGTGAGCAGGCAATTCGGTTAGCGGTTTCGTGCGGTGCCGCAAATTGTGCGGCGGAAACGCCGGGAAGAATAACGCGAAGCCGAGTGCACGCTGTGCTGAGGCAAGTTTACGTGAAACAGATTAGGTGTTAGCGCGCGGAAGCGCCGCCTGCCGTGATTTCCGGCGCGATGCCGGGAATCCATTTGAGAGCATTCTCGCGGTAGATCTTTCGAAGGATAGGCATCGGCAGGTTGAGCCCCTGGACTTGGCGCCCGTGATACTCAAAAGTCTGGCCGGTGGCTAGGAACTTCCAGTCGCGGGCGTAGGTTTCCTGCCACTCTTTCAATATTTCAGGGCCTGAGTCTTTTGTTTCGAAGCCCAGATCGGTGCCATACAAAACCCGGTCCTGATACTTGAGCAGGAAGCCTCTGACCTTCGCCGTCGGCTGCAGCATCAGATATTCCATTCGCGCAGCGGTATCGACCGCGAAGTTTGGATACAAGTCAAAGCGCTTGGCGATGTCATCGGTATTCGTTTCCATGCTGCCTAGATGAGCGCCTACTACGCGTAGATTAGGATGCGCGGCCAGCAGATGATCCCGGGCTGCGAGGATCGTTTCTTTCCGTGGATGATCGGGGTGGCGGTACATGTACCACTCTGGGTTCTCTTGATAGTAATCGTAATCCGGGCTTTTGGGATTGGGCGGTTCCCAGCAGGACCACGGCTCAGCCATATGTGCTATCAGAGTTTTATTTGCAGCGGCGATGGCTTGGTAGATCGATTCGAATCCGGGATCATCCGGCATCACGTAGCGGCCGTCGGGCGTTTTGAGCTCCATGCCGATGTTTTTCCAGATTTTTACGGCGACGGCGCCATCGGCAAATTCTTTCTGCAGCTGGGTGATGGTGCTCGACGCAAAATCTTTTTTGTTGAAACGAAATGGATCGAATGTCACGCAGAGGCTGGCGTGTTTTGAATTCTCACGAGTGAACTTTTCAGCCAGCGCCATTTCTGCTTTTAGATCCCCGAAAATTCGCTGGTTATCGGCTACCTCAATGTCTAGTACGTGGAGACGAAGGCGGCCGAGCAAGACGATGAATTCGGAATCCGTCTTGAAAACGTGGACATGCGTATCGACCGGTTGCATTGCCGCGAAGCCGGTCAAGTCGCCAGCAACATCATTGTTGGACGAGGCTATTGGGGGCCGCGAACCGGTGTGCGCTCGCGAATTCGCACAAAATACGATCGTGATTGTTAGTCCCACGACGAGCGACATTAGCCAGGACGGCAAGTTCTTGTTCACGGACGTTCCTTCGCAGCTGCAGCGGTAAGAGTTCTTATCTAGGTTCTGTTTCCCGATTTTTCTGAGGAGGTTTGTTCACGTACCTCAGCCAAGACAATTTCGACGCCCGCTTCGCGCAGCGGCCGGAGATATTTCGGGTCGGTGGTTGAGTTGGTGACCAGAATATCGATGTCGGTGGTGGGTCCGACGTAGGCGAAGCCTTGATTGCCGAATTTACTATCGTCGGCCAAAGCGATGCTGGTGCGGGCGGATTTCAGAATCAGTTTTTTGATCTGTGCTTCGGTCTGATTCGAAGTGGAAATTCCGTAGGCCGGGTCGATCGCGCCTATGCCCAGGAAGGCCTTATCTACGCGAATTTCTGCAATCGCGTGCTGGGCCCAAACTCCTGACAGGTAGAAGGCGTCTTTTTGTAGTTCGCCGCCGGTAGAAATCACCGAGACGTGCTGGCTGCGCTGAAGTTCGTCCACTATTGGTGGTGAATTGGTAATTACGGTGAGGCGGTTGCGATGCACCAAGCGGCGCGCTAATTCGAAGACGGTAGTGCTGGCTTCCAGGAAGACGGTTTCGCCGTCGCGAATCAACATTTCGGCTTCACGGGCGATGGCCAGTTTTTCGGCCCGGTGAGAACGACCGAGGGATTCGTACGACGGTTGGAGATTTTCTTTGGAGGCTCTAGAAACGGCTCCGCCGTGGGAGCGAACCAGTGCGCCCTCTTTTTCGAGTGCTTCGAGATCGCGGCGGATGGTCGCGGCGGTGACGCCTAGAGTTTTGATCAGGTCCGCAGCGGTAACGGTTCGTTCGCGCGAGAGTATCTCGCGAATGCGAAATCGCCGTTCCTCACCCAACAAACTCATCAAGCCTCACTGGGAATATTTGGTGCGTTCCTTCGCGCGCGGATGTCCGGGTGCGCAAACAGCGAGATTCTGCCACACATTGTCGATGAATCAAGCGAGAAAATGCAAAATACGTCATTTTCGATAAAAAAAGTTGACAAACGTGCACAATCGGCATATTTAGAAAGCCATCATGTTGGCGTTTGGGCTGTGGGTGACGTGTTCTGGAGGCCTTACGGTGGACTACTCTTGTCGGAAATCGTGGTTTAAGGCTATTTTGGCATTCGCGCGACCTTCGCGACTCCTCAGCTTGTTACTGCTCCTCCTGCTGTTTCCCGTCATTGCGCTGGCGCAGAAGGACAGCGGAAATATCGAGGGAGTAGTGCGCGATTCCTCGGGAGGCTTCGTGCCCGACGCCAAAGTTACGGTAGTTGACGCCGACCGAGGAACCAAGTTCGAGACTACGACCGACGCCGCGGGAAGCTTCTCGGCCGGGCCGCTGAAGGTTGGCCGCTACACGGTCACCGTGGAGAAGTCAGGTTTCAAGACGGCTGAAGCGGGTCCGGTACAGCTGGACGTACAGAGCCGCGTGGAAGTGAACGTCAAGCTGGAAGTCGGGCAGGTCTCGCAACGGATTCAGGTGACGGTGCAGAACCCGCTGCTCGAAACGGAAACCAGTTCGATGGGCCAAGTAATGGATAAGGAGCGCATCGAAACTCTGCCGCTGAACGGCCGGAATTTCGCGCAGTTGGCGCAGCTTGGCGTCGGCGTGGTGCCCAGTGAGCCGGGTTCGCGCGTCAGCGGAAGCTACGGATTCAGCGTGGATGGCGCGCGGTCGCTGCAGAACAATTTCCTGCTCGACGGTATCGACAACAATTCGAACCTGGGTGACTTGCTGAACGAATCGTCCTACGTGATCCAGCCGCCGGTGGACGCCATTGAGGAATTCAAGGTTCAGACCAATGATTACAGCGCGGAATTTGGCCGCGGAAACGGCGCTATTCTGAACGCGGTAATCAAATCGGGCACCAATGACATTCACGGCGATGTTTTCGAATATCTGCGGAACGATGCCTTGGATGCCACACCACTCTTCATCGTCGATCAAAAACCGTCATACAAGCAGAATCAGTTTGGCGGAACGATTGGCGGTCCGATTCGCAAGGACAAGACTTTCTTTTTTGGGGACTATGAGGGATTTCGCCTGCGTAGAGGGCTGCCGCAGACTACCTTTTTGCCCGACCAGAGTATGGTCAACGGCGACTTTTCCGAATTGCTAACCAACATGCCGGCGATGGCCATCGATCCCAACACCGGCAACCCCAATGGAGCAGTGGCCACGGATTGCAGTAATAATCCGACATTTGTCGGAGAGCTGTTCAATGCTCGGCAAACGATGGTCGTTCCGATCACCCCTGCACACCCGAGTGGATTGTGCGGCGTCCCGATCGCTACGGACGGAGCCGGAAATCCCACAAACATTTTCCCCGCGGGCTCGGTGGATCCGCTCGCAGCGCGCCTCGCGGCCTTGATTCCCGCTCCGAATTCCGACAATCCCGGTTTTAACTACATTGCCGTTCCGGTGCGGACCGAGAATCGCAATAATTTCGACGTGCGCATCGACAATACATTTTCGGCTTCCGATTCGCTGTTCGGCCGATTCAGCTACGAAGATCAGCCCAGCTTCATTCCGTCACCATTCAACAACGTTCTGGATGGCGGTGGGTTTTTCGACGGCCACGAGGATTTTTCCTATCGCAGTTTTGCGGTAAGCGAGACTCACGTCTTCAACTCCACTCACGTGAACGAAATCCGTTTTGGCTACAACCGCATCAATGCCCACCGGTTCCAGAACAATTTCGATACGGACGTCAGCTCGCAGTTGAATTTTCCCGGCGTTCCGTTCGAAGCCGGGACGAACAACGGTGGCCTGCCGACGCTGACTTTCGCCGACGGCTCGGCCCCCGAGCTAGGCAGTTCGGGCTTCTTGCCTTCGATTGAAAAGCAGAATAGCTACGTTTTTACCGACAACTTCACCTGGGTTCGAGGACGCCACTCGCTGAAAATCGGCACGGAAATTCGCTACGAACAGTTCACTATTTTTCAGCCGTCGCAATCGCGCGGCTCGGCGGATTTCGGTCCCACGTTCACGGATAATCCGGCGGCGCCAGGTACCGGCGGAAACGGCTTTGCCACTTTTTTGCTGGGAATTTCGGATGGTGGTTCGATCGTCAACCTGCACAACGTGCAGTATCACCGCCAAACCTACTCGGGCTTTATTCAGGACGATTTCAAATTCTCTCCGCGGCTTACCATCAATGCCGGACTGCGCTACGAGTTTTATGGCACGGTCCACGCGGCCGGGAACGAACAGGCGAATTTCAATTTTGCCTGCGGCTGCCTGATTGTACCGAAGGGTGTGACCGCGGAACTGACCCCCACTCTGGCCATGCAACTTCCGATCGAACGGAATGGCACGCCGGGCCTGGTTTCGCCCACCTATCACAATTTCGCCCCACGCCTAGGCTTGGCCTACAAGATTACGGACAAGCTGGTACTGCGTTCGTCCTACGGAATATTTTATGGCGGCACGGAGAATGGGCCGTATTCCAATCCCAGCCCGGGTTTTAATCCTCCATTTTTCGTGACCCAGTCGTTCAACCAGCCTTGCTCGGACGTTTCGGCTAATCCCAATCCGGGCCAAATCGACTGTTCGATCCCCGGTTTCAATTCGCTGCAACAGGGTTTCCCGTCCACCGCACTTACTGATCCCAATACGCCGACGCTGTTTTCGATCAGCCCGAAAATTACGGTGCCATTCAATCAGCAGTGGTTTCTCGGATTTCAGTACGAGCTCCCCGCGAACATGGTGGCGGAAATTTCCTACGTCGGCTCGCACGGCTCTAATTTGTTCGGATTGTTCAACGGCAACCAGGCAGTCCCAACCGCCGATTCCAGCATCCCGCTCGCGCCACGCCGCCCCGATCCGAACATCGATGCCAGCATCGACACGCTGCGTTCGAATCTATTTTCGAATTACAACGGATTGCAGGTTCGGCTTGAAAAGCGATTCTCAAAAGGACTGCAGTTCGAAGTGGCGTATACCTACAGTCATGCGCTGGACGATGCTTCGAACGCCAACCTCGGTTCGCAAAATCAAGGCGATTTCCGGCTGCAGACCGAGCCAGAGCTCGAATATGGAAACGCCGACTTCGACATTCGCCATCGCATCGTGTTTGACTCCGTTTACAATCTGCCTTTCGGGAAGGATCAGCGTTTCGCGGGGAATGCGTCAGGCGTGTTGAATCAACTTATCGGCAACTGGCAGGTCACCGGGATTGTTTCGGCGCAGACCGGTAATTGGTTTACGCCGACCGACACTCTGGTAAATACTTCGAATTCGGATTGCGGCGGGGCGGTATTCAACTGCGCGCGTCCCAATGTGGTGGGGAATCCCAATGGAGCCCATTGCATGCCTGGGACGCTATTCAACACCTGCGCTTTTGTGGGAAACACAACTTTGGGGACCTTCGGCGATGCCGGGCGAAACATCATCAGGGGACCTGGCCTGCAGAATTGGGATATCTCATTCATCAAGCAATTCCCGATTCGCGAGGCGATGCACGTGGAGTTCCGGGCTGAATTCTTCAACATATGGAATCATCCGAATCCGACATTTGCGGACGAAACCACGACGAACGAAAACTTTTCTATCGAACGTGGCGCTACGCAGTTCGGATTTGCGACGGCTTCGCACGATCCGCGGCTGGTTCAATTTGCTCTGAAGTTTTACTTCTAGGCGCGACCACGCGACTTCACAGCCTATTTGGGGTACGGGTGGCCGGCCAGAATGGCGAAGGCGCGATAGATCTGCTCAGCAATCAGGACGCGGGCGAACTCGTGGGGCATGGTAAGAGTTGAGAGTGAGATTTTCTGTTTGGAACTGGTTCGTAGTTCATCTGGGAAACCTTCGGCGTCGCCACACAGAAAAACTACCTCACGGGCTCCGCGATCTCGCAGCTCGCCCAACCACTTGGCAAATTCCTGCGAAGTGAATTGTTTTCCCGCTGCGTCCAGCATCACGATTGTGGCCGAAGGTTCGATCTTGAGTTTGCGCAAGGCTGCCGGGCCGCCGTCGCGTAACTCTGTCGTTTCGATTTCGGTGTGGCGTTTAATGCGCGCTACATAGTCTTCGACGAGTGAACGGGCCTCCTCGCGACGTGTCTTACCCAGCATGATCAGGCGGATTTTCATCGGATAGGCAAGTGCGCGGTTGGCTTATTCCAGTAGCTTGTATTTCTTGCGCTTTTCGAGCAGCGTCTTGCGGCTGACGCCTAGTATCTCAGCGGTCTTGCCGATCTTGTAGTGAGTGGCTTCGAGCGTTTGTTTGATGGCATCGCTTTCAATTTTCTCGAGAGTGCGCAAGGAGCCGCCGCCATCGCTTAAGCTGTTCCCGGCCCGGACAATTTCCGGAAAATCGGCGGGAGCAATTTGCGCCTCTTTGCCAAAAATCAAGGCGTGCTCGAGGGCGTTTTTTAGTTCGCGCGCGTTTCCGGGCCATTCGTACGCTTCCAAGAATTTTAGCGTCCCTGGTGTAAACGAAGTGTCGGCACGACCGTGAACCGGGCGAGCCGCGCCAGGAAATGATTGGCCAGCGCGGGGATATCCGCCCGGCGCTCACGCAGCGGGGGCACGACGATGGACAAGACGTTCAGGCGGAAGAAAAGATCTTCGCGAAAGCGGCCGGTTGCGACGGCCCGGGTGAGGTCGGTGTTGGTCAGCGCGATCAGGCGCGCATCCATATCCAGCGTCTCGTTACCGCCCAGGCGTTCGAACTTTCTTTCTTCCAGCACGCGCAGCAATTTGGCTTGCATGCCGGAGGTGAGTGCCGCGACTTCATCGAGAACGATGGTGCCGTCATGCGCTATTTCCAGGCGGCCGGGTTTGCGCGCGACCGCGCCGGTGAAGGCTCCGCGCTCATGACCGAAAAGTTCGGATTCGATCAATTCGGAAGGAAGGCTGGCGCAATCGATTTTGAGCAGCGGAGCATTGCGGCGCCCGCCGCGTTCGTGAATCCAGCGGCCCAGCTGATCTTTGCCGGTGCCGCTTTCGCCGGTAATCAGCACGGTGGTCGAAGCGTCGGCGACTTTGTCGGCGAGTTCGAGGACTCGGCGCGAAGCAGGGTCTACGGCGATCCACTCGATTTTCGCGGTGGTCATTTCCGCATGGGCGCTACTAAGCCGCGTTGCCTTCAGAGCCAGAATGCGAACCGCCCAGCGCGCGAGAATTTGCGTCCGCACGCGAGTCGGTATCACCGGTTCCCGTTGAGTCGATTTCGATCCGTTCGGCATTGCGCCAGAGCCGCTCGAGATCGTAATACTGCCGGGCGCGTTCGCTGAAAATGTGGACGATCAGGAATCCGTAATCGAGCAGCATCCACTCAGCACTGCCGCGTCCTTCGCGGTGCGCGACGCGACGCCCGGCCCGATGTAAACGCTCTTCGATAGCGTCGCTGATGGCTTTCATCTGCGGCGTGCTGCTACCGGAACAAAGAAGAAAA
>CAWIEL010000097.1:0-6221 GCA_963835025.1 uncultured Acidobacteriota bacterium | reverse complement strand
GAACGGGCCATGCAAGACCAGCGCACCCGCGCGCGCGCATCCTGGAAAGGCGGCCACAAAGACGTCGCCAATCCGCGTATACGGAAAACTCGACCGAAACCTTTCGCACCGGCAACCGGATTTCTATTCCGCCACAACCGAAAAAGACTTGACGCATCGAGGCCATTGTCACCAAAGACGGCGCAGTAAACGAACTCCCGGCAGGCGCGGAAGGCGAAATCATCCTCGACCGCACACCGTTCTACTCCGAATCCGGCGGACAAGTTTCCGACATCGGCACGCTCTGGAACAACGAGCACACGATGCAGCTTGCCGAAGTGCGCGGCGCATATTACCCAGTCTCGGGACTGATCGCGCACCGCGTCGTCGCGAAAGAAAAACTCGCCGTGGGAGATCGCGTCGCGGGAGACGCCGACGGCGCGCGCCGCGAGCACATCAAGCGCAATCACACGGCGACGCACCTGATGAACGCCGCGCTGCGCAACATTCTGGGCACGCACGTGAAGCAGGCCGGATCGCTGGTCGAGCCGGGACGGCTGCGCTTCGATTTTTCGCATTTCGCCGCCATTGACGCCGCCGAACTGCGCGACATCGAGCAGCAGGTGAACGACGAAATCCTGCTCAATTCCGAAATTACGACCGACATCATGGCGATCGATGACGCGCTCGCTTCCGGCGCGCTGGCCTTCTTCGGCGACCGCTATCCCGGAGGCGAACGTCCGCGTCGTGACGATTCCCGACCCTTCCGCCCCGCGCGGCTTCTACAGCAAGGAGCTTTGCGGAGGCACGCACGTCCGCCGCAGCGGCGACATCGGCGTGTTCAAGATTGCCGTCGAGCAATCCGCCGCCGCCGGAGTGCGCCGCATCGAAGCCATCACGGGCGCTGCCGCTCTGGCCGACTACCAGCGCGCGCGGCAGATTCTCGGCGAACTCAGCACGCGCCTGAGCGTCACCGAAGACAACCTCGGCGCAGCCATCGAGCGCACCGAGCAGACCGTGCGCCAGCTCGAAAAGCAGCTCGAAACCCTGAAACGCAAGGGCGCGCTTTCGAAACTGGACGACCTGATCGCCGAAGCCCGCACAATTAAAGGGGTTAAGGTCATTTCCGCCGAAATCGAGAGTGTGGACCGCGACACCATGCGCCAGCTCATCGACAGCCTCCGCCAGAAGCTCGGCTCCGGGGTGGTCGTCCTGGGCACCAAAGAAGACGGCAAAGTCGCTCTATTGGCAGGAGTTACCAAGGATTTGACCTCGAAACTGCACGCCGGAAAGATCGTCCAGGCCACCGCCAAGGAAGTGGGCGGTTCCGGCGGCGGCAGGCCCGATTTGGCCGAGGCTGGCGGAAAAGACACATCCCGGCTAAAAACAGCCCTTGACCTCGTATATCCCCTCATAGACCAAATGTTATAATTCGGGGTGCGTCCAGAAACGTGTGGGTGACCCTTCACCCTGTCGCGTTGGCGTGCCTATTTCGCAGGAAACAGAAACGTACTGCCTTCCCGAGCTGACCTATGAGACTACGAGCGTACTGAAACCATGTGTATCCTATTGGGAGCATTGACTTTGGCTACAATTCCTGCCCGCGGGCAGATCGTTTCCTATATGGATTCCAACGGCAAGCGCGTCTTTGTGAACGCGGACCCGGCCCCTGCCCCGAAGGTAACAAAAGCATCCATTCGGGGGTTCTCATCGGCCTCGGGTTCTAAGCCGTTTACAACCCAAATGGCACCCATGGCGCGTCTTCCGTAATGACGGCTGAGGCGCAGGCCAACCGCCAGAAGATCGAGGTCATGATTCGCGAAGTCTCCGGGCGGTATAACGTGGATCCGGCCCTGATTCGCGCCGTGATCGAAACCGAGTCGCACTGGAACTCGAAGGCGGTTTCCAGCAAAGGGGCTTTGGGGTTGATGCAATTGGTTCCCGGAACGGCAAGGCAATTGGGCGTGCAGAACGCGTTCGACCCGAAGCAGAATCTCGACGGCGGAGTTCGCTATTTGCAGACGCTATTGCAGCGGTATAATGGCGATCTGGACCGGGCACTTGGCAGCGTATAATGCTGGTCCAGGCGCCGTGGATCGCGCCAGGGGAGTTCCACGCTACCGGGAAACGCGTGAATACGTTCAGAAAGTTACCGAGTCCTACTTCCGGCCCGGCTCCGATCGGCTTCATAGCGCTTTCGATTCACCGCGTGGCATCTATCGCAAGGTGAGCGACGACGGACGGGTAGTGTTTACCAACGAATGAGAAAAATTTTGCGGCGCGACGCCGACACAATTCGTCCCAGAGTTCGCGTACTTTTCGCAGTACTGGTAGTCCTGTGCCTGCTCCCAAATATTACACGCGCGGACAACTCCTCACGCCACGACACCGCAAAAACTCAATTCGATCGCGCGGAAAAAGAGCGCCAGGCGCTCGAAGCGCGATCTGAAAAAGACCGCCAAGTGAAGGAGTATGCCTCCGTCGTCGAAACGTACCGGCGGGTTTATTTGATCACGCCGCGCGCCGCCGAGGTTCCCGCAGCGCTGAATCATGTGGCCGAACTGTATTCCGCGATGGGCGACCTGTTCGATGAAAAGTATTATCAGCTGGCCATAAATTCGTATCAGTTCCTGCTGAAGGAATATCCCACCAGCCACTATCGCGAGGACGCGATGCTGGCCGTCGGGAATATCGAGAAGGACGACCTGCACGATCCGGTCCTGGCGCAAAAGACGTTTGAGCAATTCATCGCGCTGCATCCGAAATCCACGCATGCGAAGGAAGTCCGCGCCATCATCGCCGGGTTGAACGGCAATGGCACGGAGGCGAAAGCGGCATTAAATCCGGCGCCAATTCCCGCTCCAGATCGCTCTTTAGCTCCAGATCGTTCTTTAGCTCAAAATCGTTCAATAACTACAAAACGTTCGCCCACGCAAAATGGTCCTCAGGTGAAAGATACCCTTGCGGAGAATGCGCCGGCGACCACGGATACCACACGCGGAACATCCGGCGATATCAATCCCGCACACGGTTCCGCGCCGCAGGTGACGCGGATTCGCACATGGAACGCGGACACCTACACGCGCATCGTGATCGACGTGAATGCGCAAGTAAAATACCAGGCTGCGCGAATCTCCGGTCCCGACCGTATCTATTTCGACCTCGAAGGAACCAAGATCAATTCGGACTTGCTCCACAAGCCGATCGAAATACCTGGCGGCGGATTCCTGAAGGGCGTGCGCGTGGCGCAGAATCAGCAGGGCGTTGTGCGCGTCGTTCTCGAAGTGAATCAGGCAAAAGATTATTCCGTCTTCCTGCTGCCCGATCCCTACCGATTAATTGTAGATGTGTACGGCAGTTCCGCCTCGGCGGAGGAAGTTGCGCGGGCCACCGCTCCCCCGCCCGGCCCGACCACGACGGATATTCCGCCCGCGTCACTGGCGAATCCTGCGCCGGCTAAGAACCTAACTGCGAAGGGCGCCGTGAAACCTGAAGTGACTGCAAATGAGCGCAGCACAACCAAGGCCGCGACAAAGAAGAATTCGAAAGCGGCTACTGCGTCTTCCGCAAAGGTTCAGAATATAGATTCTGCCAGCGGCACCGATTCTTCCACGTCGCCGCAGCTATCGGCAGAGAACACGTCCGCGGTATCCCCGCTGGTGGCGCGTCCGGCTTCGACGAAAATGAAGTCCGTCCGCAACGCGAAATCGGCGCACGATCAGGCCGAGGAAATGGGCCCGGCTTCGGTGCCTGAAGCGACCCGCGACGGCCAGCAATCCTTAACACGGGCGTTAGGCTTAAAAATCGGACGGATCGTGATCGACGCCGGACATGGCGGGCACGATACCGGCACCATCGGGCCCAGCGGCCTGATGGAAAAAGACCTGTGCCTGGACGTTGCGCTGCGCGTCGGCAAACTCATCCAGCAGCGCCTGCCTTCGGCGGATGTCGTTTATACGC
Organism: uncultured Acidobacteriota bacterium; assembly: GCA_963835025.1. Classification (GTDB taxonomy): domain Bacteria; phylum Acidobacteriota; class Terriglobia; order Acidiferrales; family UBA7541; genus Palsa-295. The sequence goes on along the minus strand of CAWIEL010000097.1, from coordinate 2,282 downwards.
GTGACGATGACACGTTCATCCCGCTCGATCGCCGCACCGGGATCGCCAACGAGGCCAAGGCCGACCTGTTCCTTTCTATCCACGCCAATTCGAGCCCCGATCATCAGGCGCGCGGGATCGAGACCTACTACCTCAATTTCACCGGGTCCAGCGACGCCATGGAAGTCGCGGCCCGCGAGAACGCCCTGTCGGGCAACGCCGTCCACGACCTGCAGGACATTGTGAACAAAATTGCGCGCAACGAAAAAATCGAGGAGTCGCGCGATCTGGCAGGCACCGTGCAGGATTCGCTCTCCAAACGCGTGGAGGGCTTGAACCGGGGCGACAAGAGCCGCGGCGTTCGCAAAGCTCCCTTCGTCGTGCTGATCGGCGCCAACATGCCTTCGGTGCTTGCTGAGATCTCCTTTATCTCGAATCCTTCCGACGAGCAATGGCTGAAAAAGCCCGAGAGCCGCCAGAAGGTCGCGGAAGGGCTTTACCGCGGCATCGAGAAGTACCTCCAGAGCACCAACAGCCTCGCCATGAATCAGGTGCAGGTCCGCCAGACTCAGGGGAACCGTCCTGCCGGGGTAATTGATCGGTCCGCGAATCCGCAGTAGAATTCCAGCGTCTAATCTATTGATATGCGGCGACTCATACCGATTGCCATTCTATTTCTGTTTGTAACCACACTCCCGGCCAGCGCCCAGAGTGTGCTTCCCTCTTCGTTCGCTGGATGGAACGCGGCGGAATCTTCCGTGCTTGTTCCCTCCAAAGGGCTTGCGGAGAGTCTGGGTTCTGACGCTGCGATCTTTCGCGAATATTCGTTGAAGGCGTTGGAGCGGCGCCAATATGCCGAAGATGGGCGAACTGTTGACGTAACCCTCTACAAATTTCGCGATCCCAGCTCGGCCTACGGGGCATACACATACCTTCGCAACGACACGTTTGCGCCCGTGGACCTGGGTTCGTATGCCGGAGTAACCGGCGACCGCACTCTGATCGTTGTGGGGGCATTTCTGGTCGATGTGTCTTCCAAGCCTGCGCGTCCGCCGGACGCTGATTTGAAACTGCTTGTCGCGTCGCTGGATAAGATAGCGGACCGAACGCCATTTCCCTCCATCGGCGATCATCTGCCCGAGCAGGGGCTGGTCAAAAATTCCGAGCGCTATGTTCTGGGGCCTCGTGCGCTGGCTCAGCTTGTGCCTCTTGGCACGGACGACTGGGTCGGCTTCGATCACAGCGCGGAAACTATTCTTGGCAAGTACCGCGTGGCGGGTAAGGACGTCACCCTGCTGATTGCGTCCTACCCGACGCAGCAGATTGCCGCAGACAAATTCAAGGGAATGCTGCGGCGGTTTACGTTCGATCCTCCCGGAGGCGTGCCGCCGAATCAGACCGTCCTGTTCGGGAAGCGGTCCAGTTCCCTGATCGCCATTGTGGTGGGAGCGCCTTCGCGGGAGGTCGCCAATAAGCTGCTCGACCAGGTGCAGTACGAGAGCCAGGTAATGTGGGATGAGCCCAAGCAAACCGTGACCGATCCGACGATCAGCAGCATCGTGGTCGGCGCGTTTTTGGGTACCGGCGTCATTATGCTGCTGGCGCTGGCGGTTGGGTTGGGATTTGGTGGCCTTCGCGCTGTGCTGAGGATATTCCTTCCGAATAAAGTGTTCGATCGCGAGAAAGAGATCGAAATTCTTCAGTTGGGAATTTACAGTAAACCCATTCAGGCTAAGGATTTCTACGAGAAGTAGGGTGGAAACCCAGCCCGAAACTTCACAACAAATGTGAAGAGTACGCCTCCCGCCAAACGATGATAGTGATTTCTCACTCGGCGAACGAATAGCCGGTTCCACTCCGCTTGGCCACGTACATCGCATTATCGGCGCTCTTCACGAGCGTCTCCGCAGTTGTTCCGTGCTTCGGGAAAATCGAGATTCCGATACTTGCGGTGACAATTCGGTCGATGGAAAGGTCCTGGACGCGAATGTTACACGGAATTTTAATTTTGTTTATAAGCTTTTCGGCGATGGCCGAAATATTCGTCTCTTCCCGAATCTCATTGATCAGGATCAGGAATTCATCGCCGCCGTGGCGGCTAACCGTGTCGTCACCTCGAGTGCTTTCCTTGAGCCGATTCGCAATCGTCCGCAGGACGCTGTCGCCAGCTTCATGCCCATAAGTATCGTTAACGATCTTGAATTGATCCAGATCCACGAACATCACCGCCAATGTCCAGCCGTGGCGTTTTGCCTGTAGAAATCCGTGTTCCAAACGATCGTAGAAAAGGGCCCGGTTTGGAA
>CAWIEL010000096.1:0-13507 GCA_963835025.1 uncultured Acidobacteriota bacterium | reverse complement strand
CTTCTTCGAGAGTCTTGTCGATGAAGGCGCGGACGCCTTTATATTTCTCGAAATAATTTGCGATGAACAGTTTCGCTTCGGCGGGCTCGATGCCGAGATTCTGCGAGAGTCCGAAAGCGGAGAGGCCGTAGACGATGCCGAAGTTGACCACTTTGGCCTGGCGGCGATGGTCGGGCGTGACCATGAGCGGCGGGACTCCGAAGACTTGCGACGCGGTCAGGGTGTGAATGTCGTCGCCGCGGCGGTAGGCCTCGACCAGCAGCGGATCGCGCGAGAAGTGCGCGAGCAGGCGGAGTTCGATCTGCGAATAATCGGCGGTGAGCAGAACGTGGCCGGGCTCGGCGATGAAGGCGGCGCGAATGCCGCGTCCAAGTTCGGTGCGGATGGGAATGTTTTGCAGATTCGGATTCGCTGAAGAAAGCCGCCCCGTGGCAGTGCCGGTCTGGCCGAAAGTGGTGTGCAGGCGTCCGGTGGCGCGGGTTGATCAGCGCCGGCAGCGTGTCGACGTAAGTGGACTTCAGCTTGGTGAGCTGGCGGTAGTCGAGGACCATGCGGGCAATGGGATGATCTTCCGCCAGAGTTTCCAGCACATCGACGGCCGTTGATATAGTGCGGCCCTTGCCGTATTTCACCGGCTTCGGGAAGATTCAGCCTGTTGAAGAGAACGTCGCCGAGTTGCTTGGGCGAGCCGATGTTGAATTCCGATGCCGGCGAGCTTCGTAAATTTCTTTGCGCTTCAATGCCGATCTCGCGCTCGAGTTCCATCGACATTTTCGCCAGCGCGTCGGTGTCGATCTTGACTCCGGCCTGCTCCATGCGCGCGAGAACGGGAACCAGCGGAAGATCGATTTCTTCGTAGAGTTTCGTGAGTCCCGCCTGCTTCACATCTTCGCGCAAAACGGCGGCCAGCCGCCCGGTTATGTCGGCGGCCTCGGCCAGATCGCCGCTTAGCTTCAGATTGAAGCGGCGAAGCGCAACCGTCAGCCAGGCGATGCGAAGAATAGGTAGGATCGAGCAGATAAGAATAGAGCATGGGATCGTGCTCCACGCCATGCAGTGAGATGCCCAGGGGATCGAGCGCGTGAATTGCCGCTTTGTAATCGTGAATGGATTTCGCTGTTCGGTCCGCGAGGATTTGGCGCAGTCTTGCGCCTGCGCCGGCGGAATCGAGTTTCACGATAGTCGCCGATCCCGCGGCGGCAGAAATCGCCGTGCGCCGTGACGCGGGTTCGGGAGATCGGGCAGTCTCGTTGGCATCGGCATCGGTAAGCGCCAGCATGCCGGTTTGCGGGACTTCTTCGACTGTCTCTTCTTCTACTTCTCGGAAGTGGTCCCGCCTGATCTTGTTCAATCGCGATGGCCAGAGCCGATTCCGGCGCAAGCGATTTCACGACGTTTTCTAGGTCGGCGGCGGTCTCGGCTTCGCTGTAGTGGGTTTCCGTGACTTGAGCTTCCGGCAATAATTCCTTCAGGAGCGAAGTGAATTCAAGTTCGGTGAACAACTCGCGCAGCAGATCAAGGTCAGGCTGGCCGGCGCGCATGGCCTCGATATCGAGTTCGACGGGAACGTTGGTGTCGATGGTCGCCATGGCCTTGCTGAACAAAATCGTGTCGCGATTGTTCTGCAGCGATTCGCGATAGGTTTTCTTTTCCACTTCGTTGGCGCGGTCGAGCGCTTCCTCCACCGAGCCGAAGCGCTTGATAATTTCGACCGAGCCTTTGTCGCCGATGCCGGGTGCGCCCGGAATGTTGTCGACGGCATCGCCCCGGAGCGCCATGATGTCGACCACGCGCGCGGGAGGAACACCCAGAATCTCTTCGACCTTGGCGGCATCGCAGATCAGATTGTCTTTGGGAGGGTTCAGGATCTGAACATCGTCGTTGACCAGTTGCATCATGTCTTTGTCCGAGCTGGAGACAACGTAGACAGGATGTTTGCCGGCCGCAGCCTTGCGGGCCAGCGTCCCGATCACGTCGTCGGCTTCGAAACCGGCCAGCTCGAGAATCGGAATGCGGTAGGCCTCAAGAGCACGGCGAATGTAGGGGATCTGCTGGGCAAGGTCCTCGGGCATGGCGGCGCGATTGGCTTTGTAACCTTTGTATTCGATTTCGGTGAAGGTTTGCGTTTTGATGTCGAACTTGCGGATCGTGGTCACGGCTTCGGCCTGCGTCGCGCGGAAAGTCTTGGCGGCCACGTCGAAAACGGCGGCGAGATAGGCCGGCGAAAAATCATCGCGCAGTTTGCGCAACATGTTGACGAAGACCAGCGTCGCGGCGGTCGGGATTCCGGACTTGGTAGACATCCCGGAGCGCTGCCGCGCCATGGCGTGATAGGCGCGGAAGATGAACGACATGGTGTCGATGAGGAAGACGCGCTTCGGATCAGACGCCTGCGCCGGCGCAGGTTCCGCAGATTTGGCTCGGGGGGGCAAGTGAGTAGTTTAGCAGCCGGAGACAGCGCAAGCAGCGTCGAACCCACTCAGCATGACCATGAAGTTTTTCGCGGAGGTTAGAAATCGACGGTGAAGTCGGCCTTGACGACTTTCTTCGGAGCCCCGCCGTTCGCGTTGCGAAAAACCAGATGGTATTTCACCGGCTGGGCCAGGGAAGGAGACAGATTGAAGCTGACGTCTTGAGCATCGGAGGGTTCGCTGGCGAAGAGAACCTCGGGATCCCGGCCGGAGGAAAGCACGGCGTATTGTTCGTCGTTCAACACCATCAAGTCGATGATGGCAGGCTTGCCGTCGTAGGGGCCAACCTCCTGCTGCACGTAGGCTCGAAAGTTTCCGTGCAGTCGCGGAGTTGCGGCGTGCGCCGGAATGGAAAAAGGAAATTGCACGACGTGGGTCACCGAAAATGTCTTTTGCACGATGGGGCTGCTGGTGCCCACGGGAGAGCCTTCCACGTGTTCCTCGGGTGCTTGCGTAATCGGCGCAGGAGCCGGCGGGGCAGGCGTTCTGTATAAGTGTCCCCGGATGTAAGCGCCGCCGATGATCAACACGGCGACAATAATCGCCGACTGTAAGACTCGTTGCATGACACACTCCCATCGCGATTATTCGCCGGAAGTGCACCAGAATCCAGATTTCTTAGGGCACGGCGATTACTTTGGTTTGCCGTACTCGGTGGTGTAGTGCAACTGAATTTCGCCGCATGTGCCCTGTTCGGCAGAGTAAACCACGCAGGTATCGAAGGGGCGCGAATAAACATGCAGGCTGACGGCGCGCTGGTTGAACTCGCGAGGATTCAGAACTCGGTGCACGGGCTCCAGCGGATCGACGGCGCACGGGTGCGACAGATTCATCTCCACGGTTTCCGTGGCCTTGATCGTGCTCTTGCCCAGAGCAATGTCCTGGTGCACAACGTGAAAATTTTCCACCAGCAGACGGCCGATGGGAACGGCCATCCAGCAGTTCTGGTCGCGGTGGTTGTGGATGGAACTGGCCTGGCCGACCTCCCAGCATATGGCGATTAATTCGTAGAAGGGAGTTTTGTCGATCAGATTGCGAGTGTAGTGCTGGCGGTCCCAGACAAGATAAGGTGCAAGCGAGTCGGCGTGGACCGGGGTGTCCTGCAAAAATTGGCGCAACTGTTCGGCCTGATCAAAGGCGGACTCGGGAAACTCGCGGAGTTGGGTGACGAAATCCTGGATTGGGATGGGTTTTACGGCTGTGGACATGAGGTGCTCCCGAAAAAGTATAGCGCAAGGCCGTTCGAGTGCTTACTCGATGAACATGCAGTCTCCGTAAGAATAGAAGCGATAACGCTCGGAGACTGCGTGATTGTAGGCGCGAAGCACGTTTTCGCGTCCGGCGAAGGCGCTGACCAGCATGAGCAAAGAGGATTGCGGCAGGTGGAAATTGGTGAGCATGGCGCTGACCGCTTTGAACTCGAAGCCTGCGGGTTCACAGCACGGGATTATCCGAGGCCGGATGGATGAAGATGTCGGCAGCGGCCGGACCGGCGACAATGGTTCCCGCGCCGAGGCGTATCGCGTGTTCGAGAGCACGCACCGTGGTGGTGCCGACGGCAATGATACGGCGTGAATCGCGAAGAGCCGCGATTGATGGCAGCAGCAGCGCCGGTCAGAGATTTCGTAGCGTTCGGAATGGATTTTATGGTCTTCCACGCGGTCGACGCGCACCGGCTGAAAAGTCCCCAGACCAACGTGCAGGGTGATCTCGGCGGTTTCGACGCCGCGCTGGCGGATGCGATCGAGAATTTCGGGAGTGAAATGGAGACCCGCGGTGGGAGCGGCAACCGATCCTCGCTGGCGCGCGTAGACGGTCTGATAGCGTCGCGATCGGCGGAGGAATCCGCACGCGCGATGTAGGGCGGCAGCGGAATGTGGCCGATGCGATCGAGCGTGGGGAAGAAATCGCCGGCCGGCTGAAAGCGGATGCGGCGTTCGCCGAATTCTGCGCGCGTGAGGACCTCGGCCTGCAGTTCGTCATGCTCGCCAAACAACAGACGCTCCCCTACGCCGATCTTGCGGCCGGGCCGCACCAGACACTCCCAGTCGTTGGGATCGGCAGAAAGCTGGCGCGTCAGCAAAACTTCAATGCGGCCGTGGAGGAATCCGCGCGCCGCCGGATTGTGCCGGCTGACGGGCTGAGCGCGGGCCCCTTCGCGCCGGCCGTAAAGTCGCGCCGGAAAAACGCGGGTATTGTTAAAGACGAGAAGATCATCGCCCCCGAAGCAGCTCGGGGAAATCTCGAAAGGTGCAGTCCCTGTAGCGCCCGGAACTGCGCTCCAAATGCAGCATCCGCGAGCCATCGCGAGCAGCCAGGGGTTCCTGGGCGATGAGTTCGTCAGGAAGATCGAAGTTGAAATCGGAAACCAGCACGCAGTCAGATTACAGTAGAAATTCGGGCCCGATCCAACGGGCTCGTTTACGATGCTGGCTTTTTCTGCCCGGATTACCGGCCAATTCTGTACAATTTGCTTTGTCTGTTCGCCCCAGGTGCGGTACTATGCGGGGGCAGCAGATGTAGCCGCTTTATTGTCCACTTTTTCCCCCGAGAGAGTTTCCATGCCCACGTCCACGGAACGCAAGCACAGGGAAGAAATTATTCGCTACGGGCGGATGCTCCATCAACGTGGGTTCGTGGCGGCAATGGACGGCAATCTTTCGGTCCGGCTGAAGGACAACCGCATCTTAGTGACCCCCACTTGTGTGAGTAAGGGAGCGATGCGGGCCAGTGACATGGTGATTGTGGACCTGGACGGGCAGCGGGTCTCGGGACGACGGAACGTAACCAGCGAGATCGGAATGCATCTGGTGATCTATCGCATGCGGCCCGATATTCAAGCGATTGTGCATGCCCATCCGCCGACGGCAACGGGGTTTGCCGCCGCAGGCATGGCGCTGACCGAGCCGCTGGTTTGCGAAGTAATCATGGGCTTGGGATGCATTCCGCTGGCGCGTTATGGCACGCCGGGCACTTCGGAGCTGGCGAAGACCCTCGAGCCATACGTTCCGCACTACGACGCCATCCTGATGTCGAATCACGGCGTCGTGGCCTACGGCGACACGGTGGAACACGCCTACATGAAAATGGAAACCGTGGAGCACTTCGCGCAGATCGCCCTGGTCACGCATCTGCTGGGCCGCCAGCAACCGCTGACCGGAGTGGACATCGAGAAGCTGCTGCTGGCCCGGACCAAATATTTTGGCGGAAAGATAAAGATGGCGTCATCTATGCCGATCTCCATGGGCAGGCCGCCGGAGAATATGAGCTAGCGTCGACCGTCGAGACATGTCGCCGAGACAATTTGAAGGGCGCGGGCTTTCACTCGCGCCCCTTTCTTTTTCTGCGCGGCTTTTTCTGTGCGGCTATTCTCCTCCAATGCGGAAGCGAAAGCCGGCGCGGAAATTCACGGGCAGCGCGGGATAGCCAAGCACTTCGTTGTAGCGGCGATCCAGCGCATTCGCAACATTCGCATAAGCCGTCACCCGTGAGTTGAAGGCATACCATCCGCCAATGTCGGCGCGAACGTAGCCGGCGGCGTGGGTGATGCCGAATCCATCGAAGTCAGAATCGGCGCGCGAACCCACAAAACTGCCCGCAAGATTCGCTCCCCATCGCCTTCCCGCATAATTCAGCAGAGTGGTTGCCGAATGCTTGGGGCGCAGCAGCAGCGGGTCTCCCGGCGCGTAAGGGAAGCTGCAAGCGCTGGTCGCGCGTACACTCCGGGTTTTCCAATATTTCGGTCGAAGTGTAGGTGTAGGCCGTCGTCAGCGACAATCTCGAGCTCAGCCTTCCTTGCAGCTCGATCTCGGCGCCCTGCGCGAAAGATTGTTCAAGATTGAAAAACTCGTACTCCCCCGTGGGCGTGGGGATGGCCTCGATCTGATCGTGGAATAGATTGTTGAAGTAGATCGCATTCAGCGCCCATCGGCCGCCAAACAGTTTCTGCTCAAAACCGGCTTCAAAGGCTCGCGTACGCTCCGGCAACAGGCCGTGGTTGGGGGCGTAGTCATAGGCTACGTCGCCAAAGGTCTGGTAGAGCGCGGGTTCCATAAATCCGGTCGCGTAGGAAAACCGCAGGCGCGTCCCGGAAAATACTTCTCCACCTCGCAATGCCAGCAGCGTGAGTGCAACCCGCGGCACGCCCGTATTGCCGTAGGCGCTGCTGTGCACAAAGCGTCCGCCAGCGATTACTGAGAGCCGGCCGAGCGTCAACTGCTGTTGCAGGTAAACATCCTGATCCAGCCGCTGCCCCGGCGCGGGCGGAGGGAAATCCAGATCGTTCACAACCCCAGTCTCGTTTTCGATGCGGTAGCCAAACGTGGTGTGGGCCCAGGCACGCTCCGAGTAGTCCCCCTGATATTCAACCCCCACGCGGTTGACGTGAGTTTCGAAAGTATCCGGAAAATCATCGTAGCTGGCTGGGTTGCTGTTCAGGTTCACATCGGTATAGCGGTAGAGATAATCGAAGACGGTCAAGCGGTGCTGCCAGCCGGAAGGCTCCGCTACGCTGAGCTCCACGCTACCCAGCAGACTGTTCAGGTGCGCGGTTTCGCTGGGGTCGGGGGCCAGAAGCGGATCGCCGTTGAAATTCCACTCGCCGGGTAACCCCGTATAGCTGTTGGAGTGGCGAAACCGGAATCGCAGCCCGATCCGGTCGGTAATCGCCGCTCCCAAATTCGCGCCAGCTAGCGAATCGGAGTAGTCGTCGTTCACGCCCGACCCGGTGCTGTTGAACTGGCTACCGAAAAAATTGTAGTCGTAGCGTCCGCGCGCGCCCGCCAAAGAAGCATAGCCGTTGGCGGTGCCGAAATTTCCTCCATCCGCGCCGAACCGGAATTCAGGAACCTGCGTGCTCCCGGTTCGCGTCCAGACCTGCACCACGCTGGTCATCGCGTCTGACCCATAGAGCGTGCTCTGCGTACCGCGCAAAAATTCCACGCGATCGGCTTGCGTAAGCGGCAGCGTGCCAAAGTCAAACGTTTCGCCGGGGTTGTCCACGGCAACGCCATCCACAATCACTTTGTTGTAGGTCGATTCGCCTCCGCGCACAAACAAGGACGACAAGCCTCCACGCTGCCCTGCCGTATTCACCACGGCGCCGGGAAGAAAACGTATGGTGTCATCGGCGCCAATGGGATGCATGGTTTCGAGTTGCCCGCTCTCGAGCGTCGAAATGCTGGCCCCGGTTTCCTCGGCGGGCGTGGGAGTTCTGGTTGCCGTCACCACCACGATTTCCGATGCGGTGGCGAGATGCAGTTGGATGGTGAACTGATCAGCAGCAACAGAGCGAACCGGGATGTCCAAGTCGACGGTCCGAGGGGCAAAGCCAGGGGCCAGCACGCGGACTGAAAAGCACAGGAGGCATTCTCCGGTGGCTCGGTCCTCAAACCCCAAGCTCGGAAAGGTCGCGATTCCCTCGGCAGAGGTGGTGGCAACTACCACCTGGTTTGGATGACAGTTCGCGGAAAAAATTACTTGCGCGCCGGAAACGGCGGCGGATTGAGGGTCGACAACTTTGACTTTAAGATCGGCGGCAGATGCCGCGGCAAGAAACACAAAAAGCAGCAACAGCGTACGCACTGCAGGCATGACCATCCTCCTTTTCACGCGAAAGGGGTTGAGGTGGACGGTTTACGCCGGTCTCCTGGCTTTGCGAGTGAGGACGTACCGCCTACTTCGTCGCGGCACATCCGGATTCTGCAGCAGGCCTTCCCGGGATTGCTCCCAGTGGCCGGCTGCGGTTTTCTCGCTTACAGTTGCGCGGCAGCGCGGGAATTGCACCCGCTTCCCTGTCTTCGCCACAAGGCAAAGACGCGCAAACCGAAGGACATTCAATTTCATTTCAAAGAACAGAAAATTCTGGTGCGAGGAATTTACCGGGAACACCGGTGGAAGTCAAACAGGCCCGCCGCGCTCGGCCGCTCGATACTCAAAGTGCGGCCACTCGCCGTTGCACCAGCATGAAATACAAAGCCACAACAATCAGCAGCAATCCATTCACCGCCAGCACCACGGGCGCCGTGAACATCGGGACCAGCCATCCGGAAAGCAGATTTCCCATGGGCATCCCGCCGCGGAATGCGCAGTTGTAGACGCTCATCACCCGCCCCCGCATTTCGTTGGTCACGATCAATTGCACCAGCGAAGTCACCGTGGCAAACACCGCCATCATGGTAGCTCCCACGATCATCAGCATCACATAGCTCAGGGGCAGCCACTTCGAAAGCGAAAAGGCGGAAATCCCCGCCCCCAGGCATATAAGCCCGATCAGGGCGAAGCGGCCCTTGTTGCGTATATTCCCCATCCCGGCAACAATCAGCGACCCGCAGATCGTACCCACGCCCATGAGGGAAAGCAGGTTGCCGAAAGTTTCTGGCCCGCGATGAAAAATGTCTTTCACAAACACCGGAATGTAGGTCCGCGTCGGCATGCTCAAAGCGGTCATGCAGAACGCCAGCACCACCAGAGCCACCATCGAGTTCTGCTTGCGAACGAATTTAATGCCCTCCTTCAGGCTGCCGAACATCGTGTCGGTGGTAGGTACCGGCAGGAACCGGGCCGAGATCATGGAAAGCGAAATGATCGGCGCAAGAAACGAAAGCGCATTCAGCCCGAAGCACCAGTGCTCGCCCAGCCTTGCCAGTGCCACGCCGGCGAACGCCGGCCCAATGGTCAGCGCCATGTTGAATTGAATCGAATTCAGGCGATCGCGTTCGGCATGTCGTCCCGCTCCACCAGCGTCGGGATCAACGCCATATATGCCGGCCCGCCAAAGGCCTGCGCCAGTCCCGAGAAGAACGAAAGAAAAAGGATGTGCCACACATGCACCGTTCCGGTTATCACAAGCAGAGTCAGCGCGGCTGCGCTCGCCATCTGCATGTATTGGGAAACCAGCAGAATCTTCCGACGCTCGGTGCGGTCGGCCACCACTCCGCCGATCAGCGAAAACAGAAAGATGGGAATCCCGCCCAGAAACTGGTCCAGCCCCAGCAGGAAGGACGAATGGCTCAGGCGATATATCAGCCAGCTCTGGGCCACGATCTGCATCCAGGTGCCCACGCTCGACGTGCAGGCGCCGATCCACATCAGCCGGAAATCTCGATATTGAAAAGCTTTGAATACCCTGCGTAGGCCTGACATCTGCATGTGCTTCGCTTTGCCTGTAAGCTCCGAACTTCTATCTTCGCATGGGCGGAGATTCTTTACCCGCGGACCTCGCTTACGAGTAGACGACTCCTAGCTCCGTTTGTAATAGGGAAACTCCGGCGTGCCGACCTTATTCACGTTGGCTTCGGCGAATTCGCGGATGCGATCGAGCGAGTCCTGAAGTTCCTGCTGATAGCGTTCAAGGTCCGCGTCAGTGGCATCCCTCGGAACCGGAATAAGTTTGCCGAAGCGCAACAGCACGCGGGAAAACGGCTTTGGGATAATGAGGCCGTCCCAGGTATTGAGCACCCAGGCGCGGTCGACCGCCATATGAAACGTGCTCATCGGAATGCCCGTGGACCGCGCCAGCGCGACCGGGCCGGGTTTCACTTTGTAGCGTGGCCCGCGCGGCCCATCGAGGGTGAAAGCAACAGCCCATCCTTGTCCAAGGGCCCGGCGCAGGCCGAGCAGCGCGCGCACCGCATTGCGGCTGCTGGAGCCTTTCACCGCAACGAATCCGAACCTGCCGATGATGCGGCCCATGTACTCGCCGTCAAAGCTGGTGCTGCTCATCACGCGCACGCCGAAATTTCGGTACGCATAAGTTGCGGGTATCTGGCAGGCGTGCCAGAAAGAAAGAATCACCGGCCTCTCGTCGATAGTTTGCTGCGCGCCCTCCTCGCGTGAGAGGCACACGCGCAGGGTCGCGCCGAGCAGGCGAATGACCGAATATCCCGCAGCAACGATGATCCTTAGAACGATTCTCTGGCGCAGTGTGAAGCGCGGTGGACCAAGACCGGAAGCGGCGGCGGTGGCTGTGGGTGTCGGCGTTTCCGTCACGAGACTCATTGTATGACGACGTGGGGACAGCCGCCTCGGCTAGCTTACCCTGAGCCAAACCGACGACCATGTAGGGACGGACGCATTCGTCCGTCCCTCGAGCGAAGCGAGACAGTCGAGATCGCGCGCAGCGACCCAGATATCACCTCAACCGGCTTGCCGCGTCTGCCGCATTCTCCGCAACGCTGTGTGTGCTGACGTACTTGATCGTGGCCAGCACCGCCTGTTGAATGCTTAATCGCGGCCGCCACCCCAGAGCGCGAATGCGCGCGCAGTCCAGCAGGATAAACGGACTGTCGCCCACCCACCCGCGTTCGCCGCCGGAGTAGCTAAGCCTGGGATGCAGGCCGAGATGCTGGCAAATCCATCCGATGGAATCGTTCACTTCGCAATATTCGTCGGTCCCAAGATTGAAAATGTTCACCTTTCCCGCGGCGCGGTCAATGGCCAGAAGAATCGCATCGATGCAATCCTGCACATACAAATAAGATTTGCGCTGGTGGCCGTTACCGAGCACATGCAGGTGGTCCGGATGCTCCGCCAGTTGCTGGTAGAAATCGAAGACGTGACCGTGCGTATAGCGTTCACCCAGGATCGAAACGAAACGAAAAATGTAGCCTTGCATTCCGAAACCTTCGCAGTAAGCCTGAATGAGGCCCTCCGCGGCCAGTTTGGAGGCGCCATACAGAGAAGTCTGGATGGGGAAAGCGCAGGTCTCAGGCGTGGGGAAAATTTCCGGCTCGCCATATACCGATCCCGTCGACGAGAACACGATCCGTTTGCAGTTCCGCTCGCGCATCGCTTCCAGCACGTTCCAGGTTGCGATCGTATTCTGATCCAGATCTTTGCCGGGATGCTCGGTACCGAAACGGACGTCGGCATTGGCGGCGAAATGAACCACCAACTCCGCCCCCTCCATCGCCTGCGCCAGGCTTTTCCGGTCGAGCAAATCGGCCTCACGCAAACTGAACTGCGGGTGCGCCATGGCGCGCTCAAGAAACCGTCGCTGCCCGGTCGAGAAATTATCGAACCCCACGACCGTGTGGCCGGCAGAGAGCAACCGGTCGACCATGTTACTGCCGATAAAGCCCGCGGCACCGGTGACAAAAACGCGCAAGAAAACCTCCGAAGTATCTTCCGTGATCGCGAAGCCCCCGCGCAGCTATCGGCTGTTCGATGAAGTCTGCCGCAGCGCGATGCGCGTGCCCTTCAACTCAAACCGGCTGTCTCGCCACACGTAGCGCAGGTTCAGGTAGCTCGCAAACCACACCGCAAAACCCAGCAAATCGCGCAGCGGATAAAGCCACGGCGCCCGCCGTATCTGCCAGTCGCGAACCACCATCCAGCCCACCAGCCATGCTTCGGCCAGCCGGTTCAGCACGGCCGCGGCAAGAAATAGCCATCCAATTCCCCAGTGTCCCAATAATCCGAAGGCAAGAAGGCCGAGGATCCCGTAGGGCATGGCGAAGATCAGTCCGCTTCCGAAATGGCCCTAGGGGCGCGAGTAGCGCGTGGTCTGCGCCCAGCGCAACTGGTTCTGCCACATGCGCCGGAACGAGCCCTGGTTCACCACGTGATCGATAACGTGGGCTGACAGCACCACCCGGTAGCCCGCCTTCGCCATCAGGTTTCCGATGGCGAAATCGTAGGCGATGTAATCCTTCAAAGCGGTGTAGCCGCCGATGCTGGCCAGCGAATCCTTGCGCACGACGGTGGTCGGGCCCAATCCGAATTTCATTCCTTCGAGCAGATTCGCCACCAGCACTCCCGCCGTCATCTCGACCGACATGCCGATGGCCGTCAACCCGGAAAAAAATCCCGCCGCATTCTTGCCGCGATACACGCAAGTCACCATGCCGACCTGCGGATCCAGCAGCGGCGCCACCACTTCCCGCAGATACAGCGGATCAACCTCCACATCGCTGTCGGTCGTAACCAGAATGTTGTGCGCGGCGGCTTCCGCCATGCAATGAAACGAGTACACCGGCGGGTTCGGCCACGGAGTCCCCGTCACCAGCACCCGGCTGGGGATGTGCGGATAGCGCCCACAGACTTCCCGCACCACGTCGAGCGCGGCATCGTTCGCCTCGTCGGCGGCAAACAGAATTTCGAAGTTCGGATAATCCTGCCGGAAAAAGCTTTCGATGTTTTCCTTGAGCTGCGCTTCCAGCCCGTGCACAGGCTTGAGAACGGAAACCGCGGGCAGCTGCGCGTCGCCGGGAATCGAACGGATTTGCTTGCGCGCGTCCGCGCGAAAGCGAATTACCCCAACCGTCGCCAGGCCCAGAAACACCAGCGAACAGAGCGTTCCCACCACGGCAACGCCTGCTGCGAAATATAGAATCAGGTCGATCAATTTTGTATTTTTGTGGCCCGCGCAGGCCGCATGGCCCGCTTTCGCGGCCAGAATCCCCAATTCACACTATACATTTTCGCCGCCCGCCGACGCATGCGGCCATCCAACTCGTCAATTGCTCTCCCTCGGCCCTCTTAGTTACTTTCGTGCCTCCCCACTTCAGGGCCATTCCGATCTTTTCGAGTTTGAGCGACACTACTTTTGTCCTAAATATCCCCCGCGAACACCAATCAGAACCAACCGGCGCCGGCAGAGCCGTATCCAAACCGCGCAGCCGTCGGGAACGGCCCGAAGATCGAGGGGAAAAGGGATGAAACAACTTCTAAGAACGCTCTGGTCGGATGAAGCAGGGCAAGACATCGCGGAGTATGCCGTAATGCTGGCGGTCGTTCTCGTTATTGTCGTCGGCACCGTACGGCTGATCGGCGCGAATTCATCCAACGTGTTCTCACAAGTCGGCAGCAACCTCTCACAGTAGCTTCCCTACCCGACAGCGTTTCGGGAATTATTTTTTGTAAATCACGCCGCCCTTCATCACGAACGAAACGTTCTGCACGGCGCCGATGTCCTCTAACGGGTCGCCGGATACTGCGATGATGTCGGCTAGATATCCGGCCTCCAACACTCCGATCTGCCCGTCCCAATCCAGCAACTTCGCCCCGTTCACTAAATCCGCCCGGAGCACGGCCAG
>CAWIEL010000095.1:0-8721 GCA_963835025.1 uncultured Acidobacteriota bacterium | reverse complement strand
CCTGGGCTGCGTTCTGTCTCTGGCGTCTGCATTGTCCGCTGTGGTTGGTACATATCCAGCCTAAGCAGTGAGATCCACCCACCGTCGCCGGGCGGTGTCATTCAATATGTTTGCATCGGATTGTTCTGCGTAGGTACCGTGGCAGCCGCGACTGAAATCACGATCGCCTTATTCCGGCCCGAACCGCGCGCGCCTGTGGCGCCCGCGCCGTAAATCAACTTTGAAGTCCGAACCCGCACGAACATAACGGTTGGGGCACTCGTCCTGAAACCCTTCCCAGTCTTCTTCCGTCAATCAATGCGTGTATACCACGGAGCTATTTCACTGCAGGAAAAGAGGAACGCCGATGAAGCTCACATTCACTTTCGTTATCGCTCTTATCGTTCTTGCCACCGCTGTGACCACCACCCCCGCCTTCGGCCAAAAACTTTACCCGGTGCAAGGTCCGCTGGCGTCGCAGACGCCTCCGCAGGTATTTTCGGTCAAGGTGCAAAAGCGCTTGTTTGGCGCCGGTACCCCGACCAAGTACATAAAAACCTGGATCGTCGCCGGTGGAGAAGAAGTCAACGGGAAATTTGTGGGCGTGACCGCGAATTTGTTGAACGCCAAGACGCCGGGCGCCGCGGACAGCTACCCGCCGCAGCCGAACCTGGCATTTGCCTGGGACGCGGTCTACGGCCAGGGATTTTTCGCCGCGCACATTCTTGGCAAAAAAATGTGGCAGGGAACTTTCACCGGAGATAAGGGAACGGTTCTGCAGATTGAGCTGCAGAACGATAACGATCTGCGCGGCGTGGCCGTCGACAACAAAGGCAACTTGTATAAAGAAGTGTGGTCGCAGCGGCCGCCGCAACATTCCGGGTCGTGAAACGTTTTGCGCACCTCGCCCGTATACTTTCGGTGAGGTGAGGCGTGCAGCGCAGAGATTTTCTAAAAGCCACCGGCGTGGTCACCGTGGCGGTCGCTGCCGGGGGAGTCTGGCGCGCTTACGACACCGGTGTTTTCAGCACCGGTCAGGGGCCGGCCTACGAACCCTGGAAAAATTGGCGCGATAGCGATGGCAACGGCGGCAACGGCGGCCCGCTCGCGCTGGTGCGCGCCGCGATTCTCGCCGCTAGCCCGCACAATACTCAGCCCTGGATTTTCAAAGTTTCGCCCACCGCGATCGAACTGCACATCGATACCCAACGCAGCGTCGCCGCGCTCGATTCGTATCTGCGCGAAGAGCATCTGGGCATCGGCTGCGCGCTGGAAAATTTGCTGCTGGCCGCAGGCGTGAATGGCTACATTGCGAAAGTCACCTACGAACCCGAAAAGCTCGAACCGCTTCCTGCTACTCCGGTCTCTCGTCTGGTCACGCGCGACGAAGCCGCAGCGCTAACTTACGAACCTCTTAAGCCGCCGACTCTCTCTCCCGAGACCACGCGCCTGGTCGCGCGCGTCGACCTCACGCCCGGACCGCGCTCGCAAAGCGAACTCTACGATGCGATTCCGCATCGCCACACCAATCGCGCCGCCTACGATCCGCATCGCACGTTGCCGCAGGATTTTCTCGACGCGCTGACCCGCCTGCCAAGAGACGTCACCGCCGAGGTCACCGCCGCCGACCCACTTGCCGACCTAGGCCTCGGCGCTCCCGACGCGAAAATATTTTTATTCACCGCCGAATCTGACCGCGAGAAAATCGCCGCAGCCAGCTCCGCTGCCAACAACGAAATCTACGCCGACCCCGCCGTCGCGCGCGGCAGCGAACGCTGGCTCCGCCTGCAGTGGGCCGCGGTGCAAGAGCACCGCGACGGCCTGACCATCGACGCCTTCGGCCTGCCGCCCATCGCCGACGCCGCCGCAAAAATGATGACCCCGCGCATGTTGCAATGGGCCGCCGCGCGCGGCACCAAAAACGCCTACGTGGAATTAATGCTCAGCGCGCCGCTGATCGGCTTCATCGCCGTGCGCGACCGCTACGACGCCGCGCAATCCCTGCGCGCCGGACAAATCTGGCAACGCGCCCACCTGCTAGCCACCGCCCGCGGCATCGCCGCCCGCCCCTGCAACGAACTGGTAGAAATGGTCGACCACGAACGCGCCCACAACCAGACGCCGAGCCGCGTAGCGCTGCTCAATGCCTTCACCGCCGACCCCACGTGGCAACCCACTTTCGTCTTCTACATGGGCTACCCAACAATCGCCGCCCACGCCAGCCCTCGCCGCCCCATCGAATCCGTGGTGGTGTAGGCATCACCGTCGCCACTCGCCACTTGGCGGTGACGGATCACTGCCACCTCATCGCCCAAACCGCCGTTGGCCGTCATTCTGAGGAGCGTCTTTCGCGACGAAGAATCTCATCCATGCTCCCGCGCCCAGAACATCGCGACGAAGCCGCCTTCGACGTAATGGCTGGCGCGACTCACTACGGGATGAGATTCTTCGCTCCGCTCAGAATGGCGGCGAGCGCCGGAGGTGCGACACGCGTTGACCCACGCCCGATGAATCGCCCAGCTATTTCATCCAGAGGCGGAATCCTACAAAGAGGCAGACAACCATACCAATCGAGCTGAAGTAATATTTCTTTCGCATCGTACTGTCGGGGAAATAAAAGCCGTGCATCGAAGGAACCGCGAACCAGACCAGCAGCCAATCCCACCGCGACGGCGGCAGCCGGCTCAGGACCGCTCGGTTCATTGCGTGCGCGTAGTACATGGACAATCCGAATAGAAGTACGCCCGCGATGAGGAACACTGCAGCCCAATCGTGAAAAACGGCGCGATCCACGATACTCCTCCGGTACTTGGGGCAGATATTACACTAGCGCAGCGCCTCCGCAATCCTCACCCCACCGAAACCCGCCGTCATTCTGAGGAGCGCCTTTCGCGACGAAGAATCTCATCCATGCTCCCGCGCCCAGACCATTGCGACGATGCCGCCTTCGACGTGATGGCTGGCGCAACTCTCGACTGGATGAGATTCTTCGCTCCGCTCAGAATGACGGCGAGCGCCGGAGGTGCGACACGCCTTGCACACGCGGGCAAAATTCCAGCTACAATCGTGGTGTAAGAACAGGGAAGCGGCGTACACCATGCGAAATGGCTATCACATCCTCGGCATCACGCTCGCCATCGCCGCGTTGGCGTCGCCGCTCATCGCGCCGCCGGCCCACGCCCAGGCGCCCGCCACGCCCGCCGCCGCGCCCGCCACCGAAATCGTCGCCACCGTAAACAACGAACCTATCTCGCTCGCCGCCTACCAGAAATCCGCGCAAGAACTCCACGACGAAATCACCAACGACTGCAAAGCCTGCCCCCCGGAAAAAATCGAGGAGCAGTTCAAGACACAGAAAAAAGATCTCCTCCGCGGACTGATCGATCAGGCCCTAATGGTCCAACGCGCCAAAGACATGGGCATCAAAGTCGAGTCGCAACTGGACGCGAAGCTCGACGAAGTTCGCCAGCAAAATGGTCTGGCCACGATCCAGGATTTGCAAAAAGGCGTCGAAGGCTCCGGCCTGTCCTGGGAAGGTTACAAAACCACGCTGCGCAATTCGATGCTGCAAAAAGAAGTGGTCAAACGCGAAGTCGGCTCGCACCTGGACGTTACCGACGACGAAGTAAAAAGGTATTACCAGCAGCACCTGAATGATTTCGCGCTGCCTGAACGCGTGGAGCTTTCCGAAATTTCGCTGAGCACCGAGGGCAAGAAGGAAGATGAATACGCCGCGATTCGCGCGAAAGTCGAAGGGCTGCGCTCGAGCGTCCTGAACGGCGACGATTTCGGCCAGGTCGCCAGCCGCTATTCCCAGGGCAGCACCGCGAAAGATGGCGGGGGCCTCGGTACCTTCAAACAAGGCGACCTGCCGCCACAAATCGAAGCCGCGGTTTTCAAACTCGAAAAAGGCCAGATGACCGAAGTGATCCAGACCCGTAGCGGTTTCGAATTTCTGAAAGTCGACGAGCACCTGCCGGCGGAGATTCAGCCGTTAGAAAAAGTCGACACTCAAATCCGCAACAGCATCTCCGCCGAAAAAATGGCTCCGCGCATCCGCCAATACCTCGCCAGCCTCCGCGAGCAAAGCAACATCACCACCCAGCCCGGCTACACCGACACCGCCCTGCTCACCGCCACCGGCGCGAACTAAACGTCGAAGCTCGCCCAAGATTCTTCGCTGCGCTCAGAATGGCGGCTCAAGACGGGTGATATACTCCGCGAAGTTTTCCGCCCGGGTTGGCAACCGCGGGCCAAACCATTCCAGCTTTCCGTTCGACGGGAGGGAAGTCCCATGCGCAGCGCATCATCCGGCGAAATCACGCGCCGTCGCTTCATCGCGGCTTCCGGCCTGCTGGTCGCCGCCGGTTGCGCCACTCCCAGAGAATTATTCGCGCAGGAAGATTCCCTGGTGCAAACCGCATTTAAAGTCGCCGCGACCGAGCCGATCACGGTGCAAACGCTGCGCCGCAACATCACCGTCCTGCTGGGGCCCGGAGGAAACATCGCGGTCCTCACCGGCGCGGACGGAAAATTGCTGGTCGACGCGGAAATCTTTTCCGCGCTCCCCAACGTTTCCAAAGCGATCGCCGGGATCAACGCCGATCCCATCAGGCAATTGATCAACACGCACTGGCATTTCGATCACACCGGAGGCAACGACTGGGTGCACCAGGCCGGCGCGAAAATTCTGGCGCACGAAAATACCCGCAAACATCTTTTGGTCGATACCCGCGTCGAAGGCTGGAAGCACACTTTTCCGGCCGCGCCCGCCGGCGCCATTCCTTCCGAGGTCTTCACCGCAGAACACACCTTGCACGCCAACAACACCACGCTGGCGCTGAAGCATTACCTTCCGGCTCACACCGATTCCGACATCTCCGTCCATTTTGTCGAAGCCGACGTCTTCCACGCCGGCGATACGTTCTGGAATCGCAACTACCCGTTCATCGATTATTCCACCGGAGGCAGCATCGACGGCACCATTCGCGCCGCCGAAGCCAACATCGCTAAAGTCACCGATTCGATGATCGTCATTCCGGGACACGGCGCCGTCGGCGGCAAAGCTGATCTGATTCTTTTCCGCGACGTGATGGCCGAAAATCGCGAAAAAGTAGCGGCCCTCAAAAAACAGGGCAGGACTCTGGCCGAAGTGATCGCCGCCAAACCCAGCGCCCGCACCGACGCCGAATGGGGCAATGGCTTCATGACTCCGGCTCTGTTTCTCGAGTGGTGCTACCAGGGCACCTAGTTCCGGAGTCGCGTTCGCCGCGCAACGCCATCGTGCCGCATTGCTTCCGCTTCCGCCGCGGTTCTGTTACACATAAACCATGCGCCATATCCTGGTCTACGCCGACTCCCTGTCCTGGGGCATCATTCCCGATACCCGCGAGCGCCTGCCTTTCGACCAGCGCTGGCCCGGCGTCCTCGAAAATAATTTGAACACGTCCGGCCAGCGCGTTCGCGTCATCGAGGATTGCCTGAACGGCCGCCGCACCGTCTGGGACGATCCCTTCAAGCCCGGACGCAACGGCGCGGCCGGCCTGGCCCAGCGCATCGAAATTCATTCTCCGCTCGCGCTGGTCATGCTGATGCTCGGCACCAACGATCTCCAGTTTTGCCATCCGTACAACACGGCCTGGTCCGCCGCGCGCGGCATCGGCGTGCTGGTCAATCAAATCCGCTCCGCGCCCATCGAGCCCGGCATGCCGGCGCCGCCTATCTTGATCGTCTCGCCGCCGCGAATTGGGCAGCCGCGGGGATACGTCGCCCAGAAATTCCACGGCGCGGAAAATCGCTGCCAAGGCCTGGCCGAAGCCTACGCCCAAATCGCCGCCGACCTGGCCTGCCACCACTTCGACGCCGAAACCGTCATCCATTCCAGCGCCATCGACGGCGTGCATCTCGACCCGCCCGATCACCGCAAACTCGGCGACGCGCTGGCCGCAGTAGTAAAGCCCTTCATCCTGGTCGCGCTTCTGCTGCTCGTTTCATTCGCCCAACTTCACGCGCAAGAAACGATCGCCAGCCAGAAGACGCTGGTCGTCGCCGCCGATTCCAAATCCGAAACTTGTTAATCGGATCTGCGCCCGAATCCGTCTTTGTTCTTAACCATTCCCACCGATTTTTGCCAGCGAAAGTCCGCTCTCAACATGAAAATAGTCGCGCAGATCAGCGGAACGATATACGCCCATCGGATCGCGTAATAGGCAGAACTATGCCACGCGATTCCCAGCTTCGATTCCACCGCCTGCATGATTACCAGGCTCCCGAAAATGCAACCAATGCTGAAGACCTGAACCAGGCGAATCATCAACTGGCTATCCGTCCTTCTGTACGGGCGTGAGAACAGAAAACCCAGACTGATCAACGCGCACGTCGCGCATGCAAGGATGAAGCCCGCAATTATCGGAGTCAGCAGAAAATTCGCCTTTCGTCAGCGCACGGCTTCAGCCGTGCCACAAATCGACGCAGCAACGCGCGGCTCTAGCCGCTGAGGGAATTGCTAACTTCGTCGCCTACGTTTTTCCCCAAAACCCAAAAATCACCGCGCCCACCAAAAACGCGAACGACACCGCGTGATTCCAGCGCACCTCTTCGCCGAGATAGAACCACGCGAACACCACGAACACGCACAAGGTAATCACTTCCTGAATAATTTTCAGCTGGAACGCGGTGAACTCGCCGTACCCCAAACGGTTCGCCGGCACTTGAAAACAATATTCGAAGAACGCAATCAGCCAACTGACCACGATCGCCGCGATCAAAGGCGCTTTGCGATATTTCAAGTGCCCATACCACGCAAACGTCATAAAAACGTTGGAGCAAATCAGCAGCAAGATCGTTTTCATAATGTCGGAGCCTACCACGCCTCGCGCCCAAAATTTATGGCCGCCATGCTATAAGAAAACCATGCGCCGACCCATACTCCGAAACACCTACGCGCCTCGCCCCGCGACGATTCAGTGGCTGCTCGATTCCGATCCCGCCGTCCGCTGGCAAGTCATGCGCGACCTTACCGACGCACCAGCCGACGCGATCGCCGCGGAAAAAGCGCGCGTCGCTACCGCAGGCTGGGGCGCCAAACTTCTCGCGCGCCAATCTCCGAAAGGGCATTGGGGCGACGGCCCGCAGTGGGACCTCACCGCTCTTTTCAGCTTGGTCGTCCTGAAGGATCTCGGCATCGATCCCGCTAGCCCGCAGGCCCGCAAAATGCTCGCCCGCGTTCACCAGCTCGTTTTCAAGCCGCTCGGCAACCGCCCGTTTCTTCATGGAGAAACGGAGCCCTGCATCAACGGCCGCATCCTCGGCGTCGCCGCCTATTTCGGCGAGCCACGCCGATCGCTTGACGCGCTCGCCAAACAACTTCTGCGCGAGCAACTCGAGGACGGCGGTTGGAATTGCGAAGCGCTGCCTTTCGTCCCCGCGAAACGCCCGCCGAGCACGCGCTCGTCGTTTCATACCACCATCTGCGTGCTCGAAGGTCTGCTCGCCTACGAACGCGCCGGCCGCAAATCCGCCGCCGTCACCCGGGCGCGCCGCCGAGGCGAAAAATATTTGCTCGACCGCCACCTGTTCCGCTCGCTGCGCACCGGAAAAATCATCGACCCGCGCTGGCTCCGTTTCGCCTACCCGCCGTTTTGGCATTACGATATTTTGCGCGGCCTCGACTATCTCCGCGACGCGGGAGTGAAACCCGACCGCCATGTCCGCGAAGCCATCGCTATCGTGCTAAAGCGCCGCCACCAAAACGGCCGCTGGCCCCTCAACCTCCGCCACCCACAGCATCTTCCTGTGCAAATGGAATCCGAAGTGGGCCGCGCCAGCCGCTGGAACACTCTCCGCGCCCTCCGGGTCCTGCGCTGGTACGACCAACACTCAGCGCGCTGATCGTTTCCATTCAGATGGTAAGGTGGTGCATGTCGGTCCCAGACAAATCGAACGGCTACGAAGAAATCGCGGCGGGCTTCGCCACGGCGCGCAACCATTCGAGCGTCGGCGCCTCGGTCGTGGCCGACTGGGCGCAGCAGCTGCCCGCCGGTGGAACAGTCCTTGATGTAGGTTGTGGTACCGGCGTACCCATTTCGCAAGTTCTGATCGACCGCGGGTTCCGCGTGTATGGCGTCGACGCCTCACCCACGCTGGTCGCCGCCTTCCGCGCGCGTTTTACAAACGTGCCAGTCGAATGCGCCGCCGTCGAGGACTCCGCCTTCTTCAACCGAAAATTCGATGGCGTAATCGCCTGGGGACTTTTTTTTCTGCTCGATGAGGAAGCCCAACGCAAGCTGATCCACAAAATCGCGAACGTGCTGCAACCCGGAGGCCGCTTCCTCTTCAGCGCGCCAAGCCAAGCCTGTTCCTGGCGCGACAACATGACCGGCCAGCTCTCCATCTCGCTAGGCCACGACGCCTACCAAACCGGGCTGCAAGCCGCGGGCCTGTCGCTAACCGGCACACGCACCGACGAAGGCGAAAATCACTACTACTTCGCGCAGGGAAATCTCGTCGGGAACGCCGCGGGCACCGCCGGCGTCCAACAATAAATGCGAATCCGGTGGCGTTTTCTCCTGCCAATGTTAGGACTAATTCTTTTCGCGACGGTCAGCTACCAGTCTTATCGCGATTCCACGACCGCCAACCGCGGAGGTCCAGTGCGATACTTTTGGGCGAACTTACCTCTAGATTCCGATCCTCCGAAACCGCATTCAGAAGCTGCCAATGGTGACCAAAGCAAAGGATCCG
>CAWIEL010000094.1:0-19987 GCA_963835025.1 uncultured Acidobacteriota bacterium | reverse complement strand
CCAGCAAAAGTAGCACGGTGCCCGCGACGCACAATATCACCGGCCACGCCCGCCACACTCTTCCGAGGCTCATCGCGCGTCCCACTGCGTTTTCGGCGCACATGCTAGAATGAAGAATTGCAGTTGTATCGGGTATCCCTTCCGCTGAATGCGGAAGCTGTTTCGGAGAAACCTGAATTGGCGATCGTGTCCCAAACCGATTTGATTCTCCAACGTCGTGAATGGAAACGCAACGGAAAGCGGGTCGTCTGCGCCGTTGGGACTTTCGATCTCCTTCATCCCGGACACGTCCGCCTGCTCGAACACGCCCGCGACCTCGGCCACATTCTCGTGGTCGGGGTGCAAAGTGACGCCAGCATCGCAGCAGCCGGTGAACCCGCAGCCGTGAATCCAGCCGCCGAACGCGCCGAAATTCTTGACGGCCTCGCCGCCGTCGACTTCGTGACGCTCTACGATGAGCCCGCGCCCCGCGAATTTATCGCCCGTCTCGCGCCGGACGTGCTCGCTCGCGGCGGCGACATCACTTCGCGCGAAATCGATTTTCTAGACGATGAAGCCGTCCGCATCGGTGGCGGCAAAATCGTCCGCATTCCTCTCGAGCCGGGCTATTCCACCGCGCGCCTGCTGGAACGCATCAAACAAACGCAAGCATGATTCTTCCCATTGTCAGCGAGCTTCTCGCGCGCGTTGGCCGCCGCCCCGTGGTCGAAGCGGCCTTCGACGCGCTCCGGCGCAAAGCCGCGGAAGTGCGCTTGGCCGGTCTCACCGATTCCGCCAAAGCCCTCATCATCCCGCTGGCTTTCGCCGAACTCGGCCGTCCCTTCGTCGTTCTGGTCGAAAATAATCAACGCGCCGAAATGCTGCTGGAACCCGTTCGCTATTTTTATCGCGCCATCACCGGCAAGCCCGACCGTCGCGTCGTCCATCTTCCCGCGCACGAAGTTCTGCCTTATGAAGGCCGCTCGCCCCACGCCGAAATTTCTGAAGACCGCGCCGTCGCCCTCTGGAGTCTCGTCACCGGCGAAGCCGACATTCTCATTGCGCCCATCCAAGCCACCCTCTGGCGCATGCGCGATCGAGATTTTTATTCCCAACTCGCCCGCACCATTTCCCGCGACGAGACCGTCGAACACGACGACCTCATCTCTTTTCTTTCCAGCGCCGGATACGACAAACAAGTCACCTGCGACATGCCCGGCCAATTCGCCGTTCGCGGCGGCATCATTGATATTTACTCTCCCGAATCGCTCGCCCCCGTCCGCGTCGAACTCCTCGGCGATACCATCGAATCCATTCGCGCTTACGATCCCGTCACTCAACGTTCCACCAGTCCGGTCGAACGCGCCACACTCCTCCCGCTCACCGAATTTCCGCGCCGCGCCGAAATCCTCGAAAAAATGCGCGTTCATTCCGCCTCGGGAAGGGAAGACGACTCCGCCCCCGCCGCCTTCTATGCGGGCTGGGAATTTCGCGAGGTCGTCCGCGAAGACCGCCGCTCCACCCTCCTCGATCTCGCCAACGACACTATCGTCGTCACCGACGAGCCCTCATTGCTCTCAGCCGCCATCGAAAAATATCGTGCCCAGCTCGCCGAAGCCTACGCCGAGGTCGAAGACCCGCTTGCCGAGCCTCCCGAAAAATTCATCTTTGACGCCGAAGAATGGGATCTAGCGCTGCAAATGGTCCCGCATTTTGCGATCGAGCATCTCGCTCTCGAAGACGCGCCTCCCGAACCATCGACGCCGGCTGCCGCGTCGCCCAACGCGCTGCGCATCATGCAAACTCAACCCACCACCCGCTACCATGGCAACGTCCCGGCCTTCATCTCCGAATCCCGCGCCCGCATCGCCGCCGGCGATCAAGTGATGGTCTCCGCCGCCAGCACCGGCGAACTCGAGCGCCTCGCCGACATCTGCCACGAATTCGAATTGCCCTACCGCATGGGCGAACTCGAACAAAACGCCACCGTCACCCGCTTAGCGCAGGAGGAAAGCAGCGCCCCCGGCGCCGGAATCGTCCTCACCAAAGCGCCGCTCGCCGAAGGCGTCGTCTTCGTCGACGCTAAAGTCGTCCTGTACGGCAACGCCGATCTTTTCGAAACGCTCCCCGCTCCGTCGCAACGCGCCCGCTCGCGCCCGAAAACTTCCAGCTTCTTCAGCGACTTCAGCGACCTCAAACCCGGGGACTACGTCGTCCACGTCGATCACGGCATCGGCCAGTTTGAAGCCTTAAGACAGGTCGCCATCGAAGGCGCCAACGGCGAATTTATGCTGCTCCGGTTTGCAGGCGACGCCAAACTCTACGTCCCGCTCGCCCGCATCGACCTCATTCAGAAATACACCAGCCTCGGCGGCGTCGAACCGCAACTCGATCGCCTCGGCACCACCGTCTGGGAAGCCCGCAAATCGCGCGTCAAAAAATCGGTCAGCGATATGGCCGATCAGCTCCTCGAACTCTACGCCGAGCGCAAACTCGCCGTCGGCCATACCTTTCCTCCCGACACCAATTTCACCCGCGAATTCGACGACGCCTTCGAGTTTGAAGAAACCGCCGACCAGCAGCGCGCCATCGACGACGTCAAGCGCGACATGGAATCCAACCTCCCCATGGATCGCTTGCTCTGCGGCGACGTCGGCTACGGCAAAACCGAAGTCGCCATGCGCGCCGCCTTCAAAGCCATCGCCGATTCCAAACAAGTCGCCGTCCTCGCGCCCACCACCGTCTTGGCTTTCCAACATTTTCAAACTTTCAAACGCCGCTTCGCCGCCTTCCCAGTCCGCGTAGAAATGATCAGCCGTTTCCGCACCGAGAAAGAACAGAAAAAGATCCTCGAAGAAGTCGAAGCCGGAAGAGTAGACATTCTCATCGGCACCCACCGCATCCTTTCCAAGGACGTGAAGTTCCCGGACCTTGGCCTCCTCGTCGTCGACGAAGAGCAGCGCTTCGGCGTGGCCCACAAGGAACGCCTGAAAGAAATGCGCAAGAACGTCGACGTCCTGACCATGTCCGCCACGCCCATCCCGCGCACCCTGCACATGTCGCTCGTCGGCCTGCGCGATATGAGCGTCATCGAAACTCCGCCCAAAGACCGCCTCGCCATCCAGACCACCGTCGCGCCCTTCAGCGAAACTCTGGTCCAGCGCGTCATTCAGGAAGAAATGGCTCGCGATGGCCAGGTCTTCTTCGTGCACAATCGCGTCGAATCGATCGTTTCACTCGCGGCCATGATCAATCGCCTGGTTCCCAACGCCCGCGTCGTCGTCGGCCACGGCCAGATGCGCGAAACTGAACTCGAAAAAGTGATGCTCAAATTTATTCGCGACGAAGCCGACGTCCTGGTCTCCACCACCATCATCGAAAACGGCCTCGACATTCCCCGCGCCAACACCATCATCATCAATCGCGCTGACCGCATGGGCCTTTCGGAGTTGTACCAATTGCGCGGTCGCGTCGGCCGCTCCAACCAGCGTGCGTACGCCTATTTGCTCGTTCCGCCCGATACCACTCTCAGTTCCATCGCCCGCCAGCGTCTCGCCGCCCTTAAGGAATTCAGCGATCTCGGCGCGGGCTTCCGCATCGCCGCCCTCGATCTCGAATTGCGCGGCGCCGGCAATCTTCTCGGTCGCGAACAGCACGGCCACATCGAAGCCGTCGGCTTCGACCTTTACTGCCAGATGATGGAGCGCGCCGTCGCCGAACGTAAAGGCGAGCACGTCGCCCCCGAACGCCGCGCCACTCTCAACCTCGGCCAGGACATCCGCATCCCGCCCGAATATATTGATAGCGAAAATCTGCGCCTGCGCATTTACAAGCGCATCTCGGCGGTCACCTCGGAAGAAATGCGTGTCGAAGTCCGCCGCGAACTCGAAGACCGCTTCGGCCCTCCGCCGCCCTCGGTAGAGAATCTGCTCGAATACGCGGTGCTCAAAGCCATGGCCGAAAAGCTCCTGGTCGCCACCGTTGACCGCAAAGGCGACCAGGTCGCCATCAAGTTCTATGACGACACGCCCCTTGGCCCCGACAAGCTGGTTAAACTGATCCGTAAGCGCCGGGGGCTGAAGCTCGACCCCTCCGGCGTCCTCTGGCTCGAATGGAAGGGTTTTCAAGGCGGTCCCATGGGGGCCACCAGAAACGTATTGCTACAACTACAATCGTAGAGATAAAATTTAGACGGGGATTCCCGATGGACAAAAACACTTTGAAACCAATGCTTCGCCTATTCATCCTGGCTGCAATCGCCATGACTGTGCTGGCCATGGCCTTACCGCCTGCGGCCCGCGCCCAAGCCAAGGCCACCGTCGTAGAAGAAATCATCGCCCGCGTCAATAACGACATCATCACCGAATCCGATTACGCCCGCGCCGACGCCCAGTTGCGCGAAGAAATCGCCCACGACTGCCAGAACTGTCCCAAAGAAAAACTCGAAGCCGATTACAAAGACCAGCAGAAAGACCTCCTGCGCAGCCTGATCGACCAGTCGCTCATGGTCCAGCGCGCTAAAGATATGGGCGTCAGCGTCGAAACTGACTTGGTCAAGCGCCTCGACGACGTCCGCAAGCAGAACAATCTCGCTTCCATTGAAGATCTGGAAAAAGCCGTCGAAGGCTCCGGCATGGCCTGGGAAGATTACAAAACCCAGATTCGCAACGGCATGTTGACCCAGGAAGTCATCCGCCGGGAAGTCGGCTCCCACATCAACATTCCGTCCGAAGATGTGAAGCAGTATTACCAGGCGCATCCGCAGGAATTCACGCGCCCCGAGCAGGTCGTCCTTTCCGAAATTTTCTTGAGTACCGAAGGCAAGAGCCCGGAAGAAATGGAATCGGTGCAGAAAAAAGCCGAAGATTTGCGCGCTCGCGTTCTTCGCGGCGACGACTTTAACGAAATTGCCAAGCGCTATTCCGAAGGGAGCACCGCCAAGGACGGCGGCGATCTCGGCACCTTTCAGAAGGGCCAGCTTTCCCCGCAACTCGAAGACGTCGTCTTCAAGATGGATCACGGCAAAGTCACCGATGTAATCCAGACTAAAACTGGTTTTGAAGTCCTCAAAGTCGAACAGCACTTTGACGCCGGTTTGCAGCCGTTGGACAAAGTCGAAAACGAAGTCATGAACAAGCTCTACATGGGCAAAATGCAGCCCCAGATGCGCACCTACCTCGCCACGCTTCGAGAGGAAAGCTACGTCATGGTTAAGCCGGGCTATACCGATACCGCTGCCGTCCCCGGCGCCAGCGTCATCCAGGAAGTTCAGCCCACTCCCGACGTCGCCACCAAGAACAAGGCCAAGAAAAAAGTGCCGCTGCCCAAGGTCAACGGCTAATGAAATCGCATTTCGTTTCGGATTTGCAGGACGGCCAAGCCGTCTCCACCCTGTTTCTCGTCTGCGAGAAGGGAATTCGCACTTCCGCCCGCGGCAAATCTTGGCTGGAACTGTCTCTGCGCGATCGCACCGGCTCCATCCCCGCCAAAATGTGGGACAACTTTGAAGCCATCGCCAAGACCTTCGAATGTGACGATGTCGTGGTTATTCGCGGCCGCGTCAAGCTCTACAACGGCCAGAAGGAAGTAACGCTCGAGCAGATTATTCCCGCTGAAGAACGCGAATACGACCTCGGCGATTTTCTAGCGCACACCAAGTTCGACGTCGAGCAGCTTTACGCCGAGCTGCGTGCCGCCATCGCCGCGATGTCCAATCCTCATCTACAGCGCCTACTGCAGAGTATTGTCGACGATCCGGCCATCGCCGCGAAACTTAAGCGTGCCCCCGCCGCCATGATGATGCATCACGCTTTCGTCGGCGGCTTGCTCGAACACGTGGTCAGCCTGATCGGTCTCAGCCGCGGCGTGATCGCTCAGTACCCCGAACTTGATGCTGACCTGCTGCTTACCGGCATCGTCCTGCACGACGTCGGCAAAATTGAAGAGCTCAGCTACGAACGTGGCGTGCAGTACACCACGCCCGGCCGCCTGCTCGGCCACATCACCATCGGCTGCGGCATCGTGCGCGACAAAATCAAAACCATCCCGGATTTCCCCGGTCCGCTGGCCATTCTCGTTGAGCATCTGATCCTGAGCCATCACGGCTCATTGGAATTTGGCTCGCCGACTCTGCCCCAAACTCGCGAAGCCGTCGCCCTGCATTTCCTCGACGACATGGATTCCAAGATGGCTGCCATGCGCGCTAACCTCGATTCGGCCGCCGGCTCCGACGAATGGACCGATCGCAATCCAGCTCTACGTCGGGCTATTCTGCGCACCGACGCCTACTTGCATCCTGAAGCCAAATCTTCATCCAAGCTACCGGCCGCGGTGCCGGCGAAGACGGCGGCCACCGCGCAACTCGATTTTGGAGTTCAGAAGTCATGAGCCCGCGGCCAGCGAGTCAATCCCGTGGCTGAAATCATCACCCGGCTCGCACCTCCGCGCCGCTCGGTCCTCGATCTGGCTCCGCTCGAGCTGGATTGCATGAATACGCTGTGGCCCGTCGGCCAGGCCACCGTGCGCGAAATTCGCGATCTCCTCGCCCCGCGCCGCCCACGCGCCTACACCACCATCATGACCATCATGGATCGCCTCGCGCGCAAAGGCATCGTCGAACGCCGCAAAGTCGGCCGCGCCTACATCTACAGCCCGAATCTCAGCGCCGAAGATGCGCGCCTCCAAGCCCTGGGCCAGGTCGTCGACAATTTTTTCGGTGGCTCCAAAGAAGCGCTCATCGCCCAGCTCGCGCGTCCCGGATTTTCTTCGCGCACCGCCTTCGCCACCTCGGCTTCCGCACGCTCCACCAATGGCAACGAGGAGCGGTAGCGAAACTAGAAATGTTTCCGCCTGAGCTCAAAATCCGCAAGACCGTCATCCAGCCCGCGACCATCCTCGCGCCCATGGCCGGAGTCACCGATACCGTCTTCCGTCGCGTCATTCGTTCGCTCGGCGCCTGCGGCCTGATCATGACCGAATTCACCAGCGCCGAAGGCCTCACCCGCAATTCCGCGCGCACCCTCCATTATTTGTATTTCGACAACGACGAGCATCCCATCGCAGCCCAGATCTTCGGCTCCGATCCTAAAGTCATGGCTTCCGCCGCCGCCCTCACCGAAGATCTCGGTTTCGATCAAGTCGATATCAATCTCGGCTGCCCGGTTAAAAAAGTCGTAAAATGCGGCGGCTCCGGACTGCTGCGCGATCTGGTCCATCTCGAAAAGCTTTTCGGCGCCATTCGCGACGCCGTTAAAATTCCGCTGACCATCAAAATCCGTTCCGGCTGGGACGAAAATCACATCGTCGCCGTCGACGTCGCCCGCATGGCCGAACGCATCGGCATCGAAGCCATCGCCGTGCATCCTCGCACCCGCATGCAGGGCTACGCCGGTTCCGCGAATTGGAACATCATTCGCGACGTCAAAGCCGCCGTAAAAATTCCAGTCATCGGTAATGGAGACGTTCGCACTCCGCAGGACGCGGTGCGCATGATTGCCGAAACCAATTGCGACGCCGTCATGATCGGCCGCGCCGCCTCTTCCAACCCGTGGATCTTCCGCCAAATTGCCGACTACTTAGCTACCGGCCACTACACCGAACCTACCGACATCGACCGCTACCACCTGCTCAACGGCTATTTCCGCAGCCTGCTTGCCGCCGAAATGCCCGACGCCGTTGGCAAAATGAAACAGTTCGCCAGCCTCTTCACTCACGGCGTCCGCAACGGCTCCGAACTCCGCCACGCCGTCCACCATTCCAACACCGGCGCCGAAATCCTCGAAAAAGTCGACGCCTTCTTCTCCACCTCGCCCGCATCCGCCGACTAGATGGACCACCAAGACGCGAGACTTGAGCGGGAGCGCCGATTTTTACTTCGCTCGCGGCCCCTGGATCTCAAAGTCGTCGGCACTCGTCACATCACCGACGCCTACATCGACGGCACCCGCCTGCGCTTGCGCCAGATGCGCGTCGAAGGCGGAGAGACGAAATTTAAGCTGACTCAGAAAATCCCGGAACTAGGCGCGGGAGCGCAACAAGGCTGGATCACCACGATGTATCTGACGCCGGCGGAGTACGCCTTGTTCTCTCAACTGCCGGCCAAGAAACTCACCAAGACCCGCCTCAGCGTTCCGCCGTTCGGGATCGATATCTTCCAAGGCGCTCTCGAGGGTTTGGTTATGGCCGAAGCGGAATTCGACTCCGCCCACGATGCCGCCGCCCTGACGATTCCGTCGTGGGCCGTTCACGAAGTCACCGCCGACGCGCGTTCCGCCGGCGGTGAGCTCGTGCGTACTTCTCCTGAAGACCTTCGCGTTTGGTTGGCGGAGTACGGCCTTGAAATCCACCGCGCCCGCGCTTGAAATCGCGAATTAAGACCGGGCGCTGCGAGCCTGCGCCGGCAATGGCGCCACGCCCAATTGCTGCAGCAGTCCCAGTTCATCCGAGCTTCCCCAACGCTCTATCATCTTGCCGTCTTTGAATTTTGAAATCTGCATCCCGCGGATCTTGATCTTCTTACCGGTCGGGGGAATTCCCATCAGCGAACCGGTCTGCGTTCCGGTGATGGTATAAGCGAACGCAATGGAATCGTCATCCGCCACCAAAGTTTCCGGCGCAACCTTCAGGTCCGGGAACGCCGTCCGCAGTCCGGAGAAATACATCCGGTAGCCCTGCGGCCCCTGCACCTGCCCGGGCGCTGGATCGTGATCCACGTTCTGGGGAGAAACTGTTTGATCGAAAAGATCAAAATTGCCCGTATTCACCGCTTCCGAAAACTTCGTCAGAGCCACAACATTCGCTTCCTTACTCATCGTGTTACCTCCGTAGGGCGATTAGCCGTAAAGCGATTCGATGCGCAGGGAAGCGAAAAAGGGGCAGGGAAAGTCGTACACCCAGTGCGTCGTCTCACCAACGCTCCAGCTGAGATCGATCCCTGGAAAAGGATGTCATCCCGAGCGCAGCGAGCTTGTCATCCCGAACGAAGTGAGGGATCTGCTTTTCACGCCGTTAAACTGAGGTCAATCGCGAAGACAATCTACACAATGAAGCTTCCAAGACTCACGCACCAACTCGCATCACTCATCCCGCGTAATCAAAAGCTGCTTATAAGCCTCTCGCCGCGTCAGCCCTCTCTCCCGCGCCACTTCCTTCAACGCCGCCTTATTGTCGACCTTCCGTTCCTTCATCACCTGCTCCACCCGGCGCGCCAAAGGAATCTTGGCCTTCTCGTCATCCGCATGATGCTGCGGCGCTCCATCCGCCGCCCCAATCAACAGCGTAATCTCCCCGCGCGGAGCCTTCTTCTGCACCGCCGCCAGCAAATCCTCCAAGTGCCCGCGCACGAATTCCTCGTACACCTTTGTCAACTCGCGCGCGATCACCCCCGGCCGGTTCCCCAAAATTTCAATCGCGTCTTCCAAAGTATCGAGCAGCCGGTGCGGCGCCTCGTACAAAGCCAAGGTCCGCGGCTCGCTCGCCAAAGTCCGCAACCGCTTCCGCCGCTCCGTCGGCCGCGAAGGCAAAAATCCCACGAACGTAAATTCCTCAATCGCCATCCCCGACGCCGCCAGCGCCGTTACAAACGCGCACGCTCCCGGAATCGGCACCACTTGAATCCCATGCCGCAAACACAGACTCACCAACCGCTGCCCTGGATCCGAAATCGCCGGCGTTCCCGCATCGGTCACCAGCGCCACTTTCGCGCCCTGCTCCAGCTCAATAATCATCTCCGCCGCGCGCGTAATCTCGTTGTGCTCGTGATAACTCACCAACCGTTTCTGCAGCTCGAAATGCGACAGCAGCTTCAAAGTCTGCCGCGTATCTTCGCAGGCGATCGCGTCGCACTCTTTCAGCACTCGCAGAGCGCGCAGCGAAATGTCTTCCAGGTTTCCAATCGGAGTGGCCACCACATACAGGCAGCCCTTGGTAGGTTCAACAAGCTTGGCAGGAGGCACAGTTTTTTCTTTCACCGCCAAAGTCTAGCACACGCCCTCACCAACGCACCGTCGGGCTCCACCGCGTCATTCTAAGCGCAGCGAAGAATCTCATCCATTCCAATTTATCTGCTTCGACCCGCGTGCGTGCTGTATCCGCTGGCGTCCACCCAGACGCATGCGACCTGCTCGAACCAGCGCCGGAGGCGCGGCAGAAGTTAGCCCAGCCCGCAAGGGCTGGGAATAAAAATCCCGTCGTCCCCATTTCCTTTCGCGCAGGTTCTTCCGCCCAAGCACCGCGCGTCCGCCATAGCGATTTGTCTTCGAAAGAGAGGGAATCGAGTCTCGTCGCAAGCTCTGACCCAGCCGTGATATGATTTTTTATTGATCCTAACCGATTCGGAGGTTCCAGCTTTGCCGCTATACGAATACAAGTGCGCGAAATGCGCAAACAAGTACGAAAAGATTGAAGGTTTTGATGCGCCGGAAACCCAGAAGTGCCCCAAATGCGGAGGCAAGGCCGAGCGCCAAATCTCCGCCGCCGGCATTCAATTCAAAGGTTCCGGCTGGTATGTGACCGACTACAAAGGCAAGAATTCCGACCAAACCTCGGTCTCCAAGAACGATGACAGCTCGTCCTCGAATTCCGGCGACAGTTCCAACTCGAAGTCCGCCGACGCGGGCACGTCTAATGCGAGCGACTCGAAATCGTCCGACTCAAAATCCTCAGATTCGAAGTCTTCCGATTCCAAATCGAGCGACTCCAAGTCCAGCACTTCGAAATCATCCAGCGAGAAGGGCAGCAGCAAGAAAAAGAAATAAGCAGTAACTCGTCAGAGTTCCAGTTCCTTTAGGTACTTCCGGAATTTCGCACCGAAACTCGGGTTCCGCAGCGCATACTCCACCGTCGCCTTCAAAAATCCCAGCTTGTCCCCGGCGTCGTGCGTTTTTCCTTCGTGCACGTGCGCCCACAGCGCGCCGTTTTTCGCCAGCGCGCACAAACCGTCGGTCAGCTGAATTTCGCCGCCCGCTCCCGGCTTGGTCGTTTCCAGATATTCGAATATCGACGGCGGCAGCACATAGCGCCCGGAAACTCCCAGATTCGAAGGCGCCGTCCCGGTCTTCGGCTTTTCCACCAGATTGTTGACCTTCAACAACCGGTCTCCCCACTTCGCCTGCTTTCCCGGCACCGCATCAATCACTCCGTAAAATTGCAATTCCTCCGGCTCCACTTCCTGCACCGTGATCGCCCCGTGACCGGTCTCGTTGTAAATGTCGATGAGCGATTTCGTCGCCGCCACCGGACCATCCATAATCACGTCGCCCAGCAGCACCGCGAACGGCTCGTCGCCCACCAATTCGCGCGCCGTCAACACCGCGTGCCCCAATCCCAGCGCTTCGTTCTGCCGCGTATAGCTGAAATGCAGCCCGCCGCTGATTTCGCGCACCATCTGCGCTTGCTGCGATTTTCCCTTCGATTCCAGGAATGCTTCCAGCTCCGGCGCGAAATCGAAATGATCTTCAATCGCATTCTTGCGCCGCCCGGTCACGAAAATCACATGCTCGATTCCCGACGCGATGCATTCCTCCACCGCATATTGAATCAGCGGCTTATCCACCACCGGCAGCATCTCTTTCGGCATCGCCTTGGTCGCGGGCAGAAATCGCGTGCCCAGTCCGGCTACGGGTAGCACTGCTTTTCGTACGGGTCTTCGATTAGGTGTCATAAGTTCGCCGATGGCGCCTGTTTGGGGGATTTAATCTCGCGCATAACGCTAGGGAATTACCTCTGATATTTTACTATCGAAAATCGAACGAAAAACGCTGTTGCTTCGCGGCGGTTCGCAATGACCACGCAGTCACTACTTCAGTTCAATTGATGATATCGCACCAATCCAGCCTTGCGTATACAATCAACTCTGTATGGCGACGAAAGAAAAACTCATCCTCGGCATCGAATCCTCCTGCGACGAGACCGCCGCCGCGGTCGTCGCCAATGGCGAACGCGTGCTCTCCAGCATCGTCGCCTCCCAGATCGAAATTCATCGCAAATACGGCGGCGTCGTCCCCGAACTCGCCTCCCGCGAACATCTCCGCCAGATCGTTCCAGTGGTTCGTGAAGCCGTGGCCCAAGCCGGTATCACTCTGCAAGATCTCGACGCCATCGCCGTCACTCAAGGCCCCGGCCTCGTCGGCGCACTACTCGTCGGCGTCACCTACGGCAAAGCTTTAGCCCTAGCTCTCAACAAGCCGCTAATCGCCGTCAATCATCTCGCCGGACACGTCCACGCCGTTTTCCTCGAGGCCTGCGCCACCGGCGATCGCCGCCCTGAGCTGCCGACCATCTGCCTCATCGTTTCCGGCGGCCACACCGTCATCTACGAAGTGAAAAGTACATCCACCAACGGCGCCCGCCAGTTTTCCTACACCCGCCTCGGCGGCACGCGTGACGACGCCGCCGGCGAAGCCTACGACAAAGTCGCCCGCCTCCTCGCCCTCGGCTATCCGGGCGGCCCAGTCATCGATAAGCTCGCCGTGCACGGCAATCCCAACGCCATCCGCTTCGCCGAACCCAAAATTCGCGGCAGCCTCTACGATTTCAGTTTTAGTGGAATTAAAACCGCGGTCCTCTACCACCTGCAGAAACATCCGGAGCTTCAACCCGAAATCGCAGACAGAAAAGAAGCCATCGCGAGCGGCGAACGCGGCGCCGACGCCCTAAGAAAATACTGCGCCCAAGCTACGCTCGACCTCATCGCGAGTTTTCAGCGTTCAGTCGTAAATAATCTCGTGACCAGCACGCTAGCCGCCGCCCAAGAATCCGCAGCTCGCTCCATTCTCGTTTCCGGAGGCGTCGCCGCCAACAGCGAACTCCGCGCCACCTTCGAACGCGAAGCCCAAAAACTCAACATCGAAACCTTCTTCCCCAGCCGCGCCCTCTCCACCGATAACGCCGCCATGATCGCCGCCGCCGGCTACAGCAATTTCGCCTCCGGCACCTTCTCCGACTCCACCCTCGATCCCACCCCTAACCTTCCGCTCGTATAATTCGAGGTAGTGCCTTTTCCAACCGAACGCGCAGGGAAGACATCGCTAGCAGCCGCTCTGGAAGGGCGGGGCTTCAGCCCCGCCGAAACTCGACAACTAACCAAGGGGCTTTAGCCCCTGAAGCCGCCGCTACATTTCCGTGATTGTTGTCGCGGCACCAACCCTCAAATTTCACCCAATAAATTAACTGTCATCCCGAGCGCAGCGAGGGATCTGCTTTTTACGCTCCCGAAGCCACGCTCACTCGCGAAGAAAACGTCCGCCTGCCAGGCTCGCAGAGATTTCAAATCGCCGGCGGCTCATATACGTACCCCATCCCATCACTGGTCACCGCATACGCCTTCGACCCATCCCCATTCCACCGCAAATCCGCAATATTCTCCGCCGCATGCTCATCCCGAATTTCCAGCGTATTCAAATCCACCACAAACAACCGTCCCTTCGCCGAATTCTTCAGCCACGAACTAAAGCACAAACACAGCGCCAGCTGCGGATGGCACGCACACAATTCCGCACCAAACGGCAACGGCTCCGCATCCTCTTTCGCCAGATCTAACCGATAAGCCTGCCCGCCCGCGCAGTACACAATGCTCCGGCTGCCGGGAGTCCACGCCAAATCTGTAATATGCCCTTGCCCATTAAACACCCTTCGCTTCGCCAGCGTCGCCGCGTCCACCAAAACAATCGAATCGTCCGCCCAGTCCCCTCGAATTTCCGCCACGCTCGCCAACGTCCGTTCATCCGGACTAAACGCCAAACTCCCGTACCCAGCGAACGCGCCTTCCTCCCCAAATTCCGCCTCATACGTCTGCCGCTCAAATCCCTCCGGCAATCCCATCTCGTGCTGCGCCACTGCGGAGCAGGGAACCGGTCCTTCGCCCGCGCTCCATACGCGCAGCGAAGCATTTTTCCCGCCCGACGATGCCGCTGCAAAATGTTTCCCGCCGCCAGACCATCCCAACCGCGAAGGAAAATTCGTAAACCCACCGAACGTCCCGGCCAGCACCTTCGAATGCAGGTCAAAAATGTGCAGCGCCGGAATCCGCCAACCCTCCCACGCCGCCACCAGGAATCGCGAACCAGCCGACCACGCAAACGCCGCTTTCGAATTTCCCGGCGCGCTCGCAATCTCGTCCGGCACCGAAAGCGTCAGCGTCGGCACGTTCAATTCAATGTCGTAAAGCACCAGCCGCTGCGCCGAGCCTTGCCCCGAATTCGGAATCGCGCAGACCTGCCCCGTATCCGAAATCGCCACCCGCTTGCTGTATCCCGCAAAAACTTTTTTGATCAGCCAGTTGGAATCCCGCGCCAGATCCCGCAATCCGCGCCGCACCAGCGCCGCCGAACGAACCGTCAGCCCCTGCGATTCGGCGCGAGCCAGGGCCGTCGACTCTTTCGAGCTGTCTGTCGCGCCCCCGATGTGTTCCGCTTCGCTAACTTTCATCTCGGCACGAACCTAGAAATCCTCAACTGTCACCGCGATTGCACCAGCACCGCATCCAGCCGCCGCTTCGCTTGCGCGATCTGATCGTCCACCTTGTCGATCATTTCTTTCAGCACGTCGCGCCCGCCCTGCTGCGCCTCATCCACGCGCGTTTTCAGCTGAAACAAATCCGAACGCAGCAATTCCTGTAGCTCCGCCTCGATCTCCGCCAGTCGACCGCGGGCCTGACTGATGCTACGAATCACCCGCACCAGTTCCGCCCCCGCGCCTTCGCCGCGCACTTGCTCCGGACTCCACTCGTACTCCGTCAGAATTTTCGCCAGCCGCGCTTCGTCGCCCAGCTCGTATGCCTTATTCGCCTCTGCCATCAACAGCTGCCGCTTCGCCCGATCTTGCCGGTCCGCAGTCAGGTCCGGATGAATGCGTTTTGCCACATCGCGGTATAACCTTTTCATCTCGGGCGAAGCCGCGAACGCCCGCGGCGTAGCCTCCAGAATTTCTCCCGCCGCCGATTTTGTTTCCTTCGCATGCTCGCGCGCTTCCTGCGCCGCCTGCTGCGCGCGCGCATTCGAAGGCTGCTCCTTCGCCACGCGTTCCGCGATTCCCGCCCTCAATTCGTCTAATTCCGCGTAGCGCGCCCCCACGAAATGCAAATATTGCTGCTCGAAAGCGCCCAGCTCCGCCCGCAGATTTGCCGACCGCAGTTCGCGCTCGGCCAGCTCACTCTCAATCGCCGATTGCTCCGCGCGTTTCCGCGCCAGCTCCTGCTCTTCGGGATTCAGCGGAAGCTTTTCCGCGGTCGTCAAAGGAGTTTGCGGCCCCGCCTTTTCAGTTGTGTTGGATCCCACCTGATTGGCCTCGCTGATTCAAATCACGCGCGGCAGCAACCCAAACCGCCAACGCAAAAAAATCTCACCACCGAAACGCTCAGCGGAACCAGCCCGAATCCGCTCCATCCTTACGCCCTTCGTCTTCCAGCGCATCCATCTGCTTCTGCAATCCGTCCTTGCGTTCCTCGAGTTGTTTGATCTGCGCGTTCCGGTCCGTGACATAAATCACTCCCGACTGGTATCCGCTTTGCGGATCCACCGATACCGCGCCCTGCTTCGCAATTTCCGCCCGTAGTCCGTCGATTTGCCGGTCGATCTGCGCCATCTGATCTCGAATCGTTCGCGCCCGCCCGCGCCAGTATTGCTCGCGGCTGGCGCCCGCTCCCGCCTGCGCTTGGC
This sequence comes from uncultured Acidobacteriota bacterium, assembly GCA_963835025.1. Lineage (GTDB taxonomy): Bacteria > Acidobacteriota > Terriglobia > Acidiferrales > UBA7541 > Palsa-295. Next base: position 4,355 of record CAWIEL010000094.1, on the reverse strand, counting down.
CGCCATCATTCGCCTGATACGCTTCTTGCTCGTCGCCGCCGTTCTGCGCATTGCTGTCACCGACCACCGAAACGCCATGTCCCGAAAGATGTGTGACAGAATCATCGGTATACACGCGCGGAGCCGCGGCTTTCGTTTTCTGCGCCTTGGCTTTGCGCGCCGCTTCCGCCAGCGAATCCCCAGCCGGTGCCGACTGATCCTGCATTTGATACTGCGACGGCGGATTCGCGGCCTGCGTATTCGTGGAAGAAGCCGGCCCGCCACCCGCATGCGCCGGCGCCGCAGCCTGGTTCTGTGTTCCGTTGGCCTGTGCCGCGCCACCCGCCGACTGCCCATAAGCCGCCGGAATGCCGCAAATTACCGCCGTCGAAAAAATGGAAACCGCCCCGATTCGCGCGAACGTGCTTCGTACCTTCATGGAAGTGACCTCCAGATCGGCAGGGTTCTAAATCCACGTTAGGCGGCCCCTCCGCCACGGTCAATGGTATCGGCCAATGAGGTATCGGCCCGGTAACCTGTACCGCCGGACGGCCAACCCAACCCGCCCCTCCAGCCCCATCCACAGCCCAAATCGCCCGCCCAAATTGGTCATCGCACGGCCTGTTCCGCGCCCCGTGCTTTCCTTTGCCCAGGCCGCCCGTCCCACTACAATCGTCGCCAGCAAAATCTCACTAGAGGAGCCTTCGCCCATGTCCGAAACTCCGCAGCAATACATCCAACGCATCCTCGGCCACGCCGCCGGCCATGAGCCGCTGAAAGTCCAAGCCATCACCCCCAAGAAAATCAAATCGCTCATCGCCGGTCATTCCGCCGCGGCCCTGCGGAAACGTCCCGCGCCCGACAAATGGTCCGTCGCCGAAATCATCACCCATCTGGTTGATACCGACATCGTCGGCGGATTCCGCATGCGCTTCATCCTCGGCGCCCCCGGCTCGAACATCCAGGGGTTCGACCAGGACGCCTGGGCCATCGCCGGACACTACGGCTCCCGCGACGCCCACCAATCTCTCGAGCATTTCGCCGCCGTGCGCGCTGCCAATCTCGCCATGCTGAAAACTCTCCAACCCGAACAATGGCAGCACCACGGCATCCACTCCGAACGCGGCCACGAAACCATCCAGCACATCGTCACCATGTACGCCGGCCACGACCTCAACCACCTGAAACAAATCGAAGCCATCGTCGCCGGCACCAAGAAAACCAAGAAGAACAAACCGAAGAAGATCCGAGCAGGGAAGAGTACGAAGAAAAAATCCAAAAAACGCTAGCCGACTCCGGAGCGCAGCGAGGGATCTGTTTTTTCGAGCCGGAAGGGCGGGGCTTCAGCCCCGCCGTAAAATCCTGCAACGACACAGGGCTTTAGCCCCTGAAGCTGTCTTCGCTCGGTCGCAGGTGGCCACCCTCGTGCCAACCAATCCGTAACGACGCATGGCTTCAGCCGCTGAGCTCGGTCTTTCCTCCGCACCGACCCAAAACCAACTCTCCCCAAAAAAAATGGGCACGGCCCGTAAAGGCCGTGCCCGCCAGGGCGCTTCTACCAAAAAATTTACTCCGGAATCGGAGAGGCTTCCGGCATCTGCAACTTTGCTTTTGCGAGAGCGCGTACCAGGTTAGCTTCCACCGTCGATTCAGACGTATTCCGCACCGTCGCCAGTTCGCTCACCAACAAATACTTGGCGCGTTCCAGCATCTTCTTCTCCCGGAACGATAGCGGCTTGGTCCGGCTGAGTGCGACGAGGCCCTTCAATACCGCGGCCACTTCCATCAGCGAGCCCGTGCGCATCTTGTCCGAGTTTTCCTTGAAGCGGTGTTTCCAATCGTGGTGGGAAGCGGAGCGGCCTTTTTCCAGGAACGAAATCACTGCACCGGCTTGCGTGTTGCGGATGATCGGTCGCAAGCCAACGCAATCTACGTTGGTCTGCGGCACCATCACTTTCAATCCGCTCGAAACGATCTTCAACATGTAGAACCGTTCCGATCGTCCATTTGCTGTTCCGTAACTTATCTGCTCAATCACCCCTACACCGTGGTTCGGATACACGACTTTTTCGCCTAGCTTGAATTCCATAGACATAGGTGGAAGTCCTCTCCCGGAGAAGCTATTGAAAGTTTAGGCACACCGCAACAAAACGTCAAGGAAATAGGGCTTTTCTGCCGCTGCAGAACTGCCAGAAAGCCGCATGTTTTGAGGGGTTTGGCCCCCTAATTGCCCTATACTGGTGCACGTGTTAACCCTCTCCCTCGATACCTCCTCCCTCGCCGGTAGCCTCGCCGTCCTTCGTGATGACTCGCTGCTCGGCGTTATCTCCACTCGCTCCGAAGAGAACTATTCCTCCCGCATGTTCCGCCATCTCGATTTCCTTCTCGCCGATCTCTCCTTGCAGCTCCGCGATTTCGATTTATTTTCGGTCGCCGCCGGTCCCGGTTCCTTCACCGGACTTCGCATCGGCCTCACCGCCGCCAAAGCCTGGGCTGAGGTCTACAAGCAGCCCGTCGTCGGCGTAAGTGCTTTGGAAGCCGTCGCCATTCAATCGCTTCCCGCGAAATATTCCGCGTCCAACCTACTAATCGTTCCGGTACTCGACGCCCGTCGCGGCCAAATTTACGCCGCCTTTTACCGCACAAAAGATTTGCGCCTTCACCTCGAAGGCGATCAAGCCGTCATGACCAGCCAAGAATTACTAAACGAAGTCCAAAATCGCAGCGAAGGTGCCTTGGTCGTGATCGCCACGCCGGAACCGCAGCTAATTTCCGAATCACTGTCTCGATTTGAGAATTCTACAAATTCGGACTCGCCCACTCTGCAAGTCGTCTCTCCCGTTCTCGCACCTTCGATCGGTCTCTTAGGTTACGCCGCCGCCCAACGCGGAGAATTCAGCGATGCCCTGACCCTCGACGCCAATTACGTCCGCCGCTCTGACGCCGAACTTCAACTGAAAGGGAAGTAATATCCCCGTGCCGATCCGCGCCCTCGAATCTCGCGACCTCGAATCCATCCTCGCCCTCCAAAATTCCTGCCCCGAAATTGCCCAATGGAAAATTTCTGACTACGAACGAGTAGCCCAGGGAGAAATGATCGGCTGGATTTTCGAAGAAGATCAAAAACTCATCGGATTTCTAGTCGGTCGTCTCCTTCACTCCGAATTCGAAATCCTGAATTTCGCAGTCAGTCCCGATGCCCGCCGGCGCGGCACCGGCGCCGCCCTTCTCGATCGCGCACTACACTACGCCCGTTCCTTCGCCGCCGACCAGGCCATCCTCGAAGTCCGCAGCGCCAATCAACCCGCCCTGCATTTTTACCAGCATCACAAATTTGAAATCGTCGGCCGCCGCCGCAACTACTACACTGCCCCCAACGACGACGCCCTGCTCCTCACCCTCCGCCTCACCTAGAAATCCCGCCGCATTCGGCACGCGACACTCCAACTCTCCCCTCGATCCGTCTTGGTCGGCTCACTGGATCAAGAGGGTGTCATCCCGAACCGCGCTTTCGGTGAGGGATCTGCTTTTCCCGCGCCAACGTCACCCAAACAATCCCGAAGAAAATCCTCAGCAGCGTGTGCCTTTTCCGCGTCGCCCGCCAACCGCCCCTACAGCATCTTGCCCCTTGGCTTCCACAGCCCTGCCGTGATATTCCTTCCCCTAGCATGGCCCCAATCTCGACCTGGAGGTGAACGATGCCTGAAACATCTCAGGATATTCGCCAGACATTGATCGAATCGGACCAAGAATACCGCAACCTCTGCGAAGAACACTCCCGCTGCGAATCGAAACTTCAGCAACTTCTCAATAAATCCTACTGGAAAGTGGAAGACATGGATGAAGAGGTAGCCTTGAAGCGATTCAAGCTCTACCTGAAAGATATGATGGCTCTGATCGTCGCCCGCCATCAGCACGGCAACGGATTCGGCAACCACTAGAAATTTGCGGCACCCAAACCTCCGACGGGCCCGCTCTCTTCTGTCGTACAATAGAAGTGCATCTTGATGTTTCTCTTGGCCTAGCGCTGCTGCGTTTCGCGCGCAACCTGAATCCTGGATCCACCGCTCAATACATTTGAAACTGCCAACAACAAGGACCCCGACTCCATCTCATGGTTAAAGACGCCTACAAGTTCGCGCTCCCGCCGCTCATCGTGGGGCTGATCTGCCTCATTCCCGGCTGGAAATGGCCCGGCGGCATCCTCATCTTCCTCGGCCTTTTCGTTTTTTATTTCTTTCGCAATCCGCACCGCAATATTCCCACCGACCCCCAGCTGATCGTCTCGCCCGCCGATGGCCACATCGTCGAAATCGTTGACGAAATGCTCGACTCCGTCATGGGCCACCGCGTGACCATCTTTCTCGCCGTTTGGG
>CAWIEL010000093.1:0-8097 GCA_963835025.1 uncultured Acidobacteriota bacterium | reverse complement strand
CGGAAGATTTAACTGCAGAAAAACAGCTTGAGAGCATGGAGACGCCTCGGTGACTGGGCGTTTAAATCCCCACCCTTCGCGGAGTGCGCGAAGGATGGGGCACCCGCAAAGTCAGGTTCAAATTCAGAGGCAAAAGTGAAATCAGAGGCGCACCATTGCGCGGTTCTCGCGGAGTGCGGCGGCACGTCCGCTTCTCAGGACGGACCGCCGCCGGCCGCTTCTCACAGAGTCGCTGGCACGTAGGCTCGAACTACGCGAATGCACAGGGCAACGCTTGTTTGTTCGTCTGGTGACGGAATGGACACGCATCTGCCGCGGCGCGCTTATGTTGCGAAGCGGCCTCCATCGAGGCTTCGTGTTGCTGGGAGTGGTTTTTGGGTGGCCGGCGGTGGTACGTCCTAGACGGCGGACGTGCCACCGCACTCCGCGAAAACCGTTTCGGTCTTCGATGTCGATGGGATTTGCTCCTACCTTCGCGGAACCGGCGTTCAATAGTTCGCACGGGGACGTCTCGATGTAGAGCGTCTAAACCCCCACCCTTCGCAGAGGCGGCGAAGGATGGCGCACCCGCAAATTCCCAGAGCAAGTTCAAAAAGCAAATTCAAAATGCAAATTCTGAAGCGAGTGCGGGTGCGCGTGGCGACTTACTTCTGATTGCTGAGCAGGTAGAGGTCGGCGTGGGAGCTGGGTTGGGCGAAGACTACTGTGCTTAGGTCGCGGGAAAAATCGTAGGCGTTGCCGCCGGAGGCCAGGGGAAAGGCGTAGGGCAGCGTGACTGCGACTTGCGCCGGGCCGGTAACTTTTCCGTTGGCCCAGGGTTGGCGGAAAATTTTGGATTCGCGCTGGCCGGGAATCATATAGAGGATAGATTTGTAATCGGGTGCGAACGCGGGGAAAAAAGTGGCCACGCCGGGGGAGAGCACGGTGCATTTATTATCCGCGGGCGTGTACTGGTAGATGCCGGTGCGTTCGCCGGTCCAGATCGCGCTGAGCAGATATTTCTGATCCGGCGAGATATCCAACATCAGGCCGCAATCGGCTTCGACTTTCTGGACATTCGTGCCGTCCGGATTCATTTTCCAAAGTGTGGGAATCGCCCCGCCGGTTTCGAATCCGGCGACGTAAAAGTTTTTTTGGTCCGCGCTGGCGAACACGGTAAACAGCGTGCCACTCGACCAGGGAATCTGGCGCAAGTTGCTGCCGTCGAAATTCACCACGTACAGTTTGTCAGGCTTGCCGGTTTCGGAATCGACAAAAAACAGACCAGCGCCATCCGGGAGCCAGTTGGTGGTGGCCAGGCTTTCGCCGGTCGCGATCTTCACTTTTTCGGAGCCATCGATGTTGGAGATCCATAGCTCAGTGCGGTCCCGCGCCGGTTCGGTGACGTAGGCGACTTTTTTGCCGTTCGGCGAAATCGACGGCTGCGTGGCATTTTCCGCATCAATATCGACCGCCTGTTTGGAATGGGCGTTGTAGGATTTCAACACGCCGGCGAATTTGCCGTTCACAAAGTAAATTCCTTTGCCGGCGGGATCGACCATCGGCCAAAAATCCGGGCCGGTTCCGAAGCTGATCTGGGTGTACGTTTTGTCCTTCAGGTTGTAACGCCAGAGGTTGGTCAGGCCGTTGGTGGTGCGGGAAAAGAGCACGGTTTTTCCCACGTTTTCCCAGGTGACTTCGAGGGCGTCGGCTGCGAAGTGGCCCAGATCCTCCGACGTGCCGGCAGCCAGGTCGACGTTGTAGGCGTAAACGCTGGGGAGCAGGGAAACCGGGTCGGAAGCCAGCACCATCAGGTGATTACTATCGGCGTAGGGCAAAATGGCGCGGGCGCGGAGTTTGGCCGCATCCAGAGAAAAAACTTTTTGCTCGCCCAGCGCGTATTTATCGCCGCGATAGATCCCGTTGCTGCCGCCCTTGAGATAAAAAATCGAATTGCCGTCGCCGCCCGGGACCATACCATAACCCGCCGCGATGCGCGTGGGCGTGCCACCCAGCGTGGGAATGGCCCAACCTTCGTCGGTGCCGAGCGTGCGGCTGTAATAAATTTGAGTGCCGTCGGCGGAGAAGCTGGTGGCGAATTTATCGCCGGCGTCGTTGGTCAGCTGCAGCGGTTCGCCGCCGGAAGTGAGCATGACGAAAATTTGGGCGGTGTCGGCGACTTGCGAGCTGAAGGCCACGGTGTGGCCATCGGGCGAAATGCGCGGGCGGCGAATGGGCTTATCCCAGTGGCTGATCTGGGTGACTTTTGCGGGGCCAGCGGGGGCGCGACCAACCGAAAAGTCGATGCCTCGGAAATGAAATACGGCCAGTCCCGCCGCAGCGAGAAGAATGATGGTGGCGATGGCGGCGAGCCAGAGTTTCGAGCCCGCGGCAGGTTTCACGCTGGTTGCGGCAGCGGAAGATGAGCCAGAAATTTGTGCGGCGTTGTTCGCGCCCGATGACGAAACCAACGTGGAATTCATCGCGCCGGTGGAAATCGCCGCGCTGGAACTTCCTGGCGCGCCGGCGGCTCCGGTGCTGACGCGGCCGGAATCTTGCGATTGCGTCTGCTGCTGATAGCCAGTGGCGGAAATTCGATTCGAATCGATGTCGCGGCGGAGGCGTTTCAGATCCGCGCGCATTTCGCTGGCGGATTGGTAGCGCAGGTCGCGATCCTTTTCGAGCGCCTTATTCATGATGTCTTCGAGTTTGGCGGGCAGGTCGGGATTCAGTCGCACCGGCGCGACCGGCGCGCGATTCAGAATGGCGTCGGTAATGACGCCGGAAGTTTCGCCGCGAAAGGGAACTGAGCCGGTGGACATTTCATACAGCACCACGCCGAAAGAAAATAAATCGGTGCGCGCGTCGAGTTCCTTGCCGCGAACTTGTTCGGGCGACATGTAGGCCACGGTGCCGACGGCGACGCCGGGGCTGGTGAGATCTTCGGGGCGCACGCCGGTGAGCTGCGCCTGGGTCGCGTCGCCGGTCATGCTGTGGACCGAGGCGAGGCGGGTCTGCTTGGCCAGGCCGAAGTCGAGAATTTTGGCGTGATGGCGATCGGTGACAAAAATATTCGCGGGCTTGATGTCGCGATGGACGATGCCCTTGGCGTGCGCGGCGTCGAGCGCGTCGGCAATTTCGATGCTGAGGTCGAGCAGTGTTTCGATTTCGAGCGGGCGGCCGCCGATGGAATGTTTCAGAGTTTTTCCGTCGAGACATTCCATGGCGAGGTAGGTGTGGCCGCCGTCTTCGCCGATGTCGTAAATGGTGCAGATGTTGGGATGGTTCAGCGCGGAGGCGGCTTTGGCTTCGCGGCGAAAACGTTCGAGGGCTTGCGGGTCGCGCGCCAGATCTTCAGGCAAAAATTTCAGCGCAACGAAACGGTCGAGGCGGGTGTCCTGCGCTTTGTAAACGACGCCCATGCCTCCGCCGCCGAGTTTTTCGAGCACGCGGTAATGCGAGATGACGCGGTCCAGCAGCGGCTGCGAATCGTCCATGTGGGTGGGATGTTATCTGGCAGCGCGCGGGGCTGTCAACGCGAGTGAGCTTAGCTCACGAGCGAAGCGGCGAAGTGTTGCCACGCAGTGGTATGAACGAGCCAGCCAAGCGCGCTCGAATCTCCGAAAACGATGAAGGCGCCACCCACGATGAACGCGGGATGTATTTTCTTCGTTCGCCAAATGTCGTAGGCGATACAGGTATAAAGCAATAAGAGATCGAGAGCAAACAGGCCGCCGGGTCCTCCGCTTCCCAGAAACGCGAGTCCAGGAGCGAGTTGTTCGAATGGGATTCGAACTACGCCGGGTGAAATCATGCTTAAAGTCGCGAGAAGCATCAGGCGACGATGCGCTGCGGTATTCGTTCGTAGCAGAATTGCCGACGCTACGAGTCCGCCAAAGACGTACAGATCAAACAACAGAAAGCCGAAAAATTCGGCAGCCGGTGGACCAAATGAAAGCGGAGTATGCAAATTGATACGTAGAAATCGTAACGCCGTAATAGTCCCAACGACTACGATGATTCCCGCGAGGGTAGCGCCCGCGATCCCGAGGCGGCGATGCACAGTGAGGCGATGCCTCGCTATCAACGAGACTTGAACGAAGAAAAGAACGAACCACGAAGTCATCAATGCGCCATGCAGCTGTAGCAAGCCGGGCAAAGGCGTGGTTCTAAACCAGTGTCGGAGATAGTAAGTAGGCGCAAAGCCGTAAAGCACGATCAAGAAGCCCGCCAACCCTGCGACAACCCAAAAGGCGTGAGAGGGCGCTCGCGAGTCTGCACCGAGAGGTCGGATCTCCGTCTTTCCCACCGCGCCACCTCGGAGCATGGTCACCTCCCTGCGATTTATAGTCCTATTTGCGGAGATCTTAATTCTTTTTTTTGCGGCGGTAGAACGGGGCACTCAATTGAAAAGCGTCCTCAGGGGCTGAAGCCCGGTTTGGCAATTGCAGATCATGTCGGAGCTAAAGCTCCGACCCCCTAAACGGCAACGAAAGGCGCAGACAGGCTGAGAGCCTATCCTACTTTGTTCGGTGATACATTGCGTTTGGGAGGAGGACGAATCGATGAAACCAGCAGCGAAGGTCAAGACGCCGGAGCAATATATTGCTTGGTTGCCCGCGGATCGGGCGAAGACGATCGCGACGGTGCGCGCGTTTGTGAACCGGCACATTCCGCGCGGCTACGAGGAGTGTATGGTCTGGGGCACGATTGGCTGGACCATTCCGCTGTCGCGGTATCCCGATACTCCAAGCCAGCAACCGATGATGTACGTCGGTGTGTCCTCGCAGAAGAATTACTGCTCGCTCTACCTGATGGGCGCGTACGTGAGTTCGAGTCAGCGCAAGGAGTTGCAGGCCGCGTTTAAGGCGGCGGGGAAGAAGCTGGACATGGGGGGATGCTGCGTTCATTTCGAGACGCCGGACGATTTGCCGCTGGCAGGGATTGGGAAATTGATCTCGGCGATTTCGAGCGAGAAGTGGATCGAGATCTACGAACAAACGCGTTCGAAAACCAAGGCGGGGCAGGCGAAGGCGGCGAAGCAAGGCAAGTCATCGACGAGCAAGGTGGCGAGCAAGGCGGCCGCCAAGCGCGGCAGCAGGACACGCTCTTAGCCGGTCTGCACCGCACTCTCCGTCGAGTGTGCTTTCTGCGCGGAAGTCGTCCGCCGAGGAGAACTTGCAAAGCAGGCAGTCGTTCCACCCAGTGAGACCGTGGACGTTCGTGGCCGTTATTGCCCGGAGAGGCTCAACAACACGCGAACCAATTGCGATTGTCGTTTCGTCCCAGTCTTCGAATAAACGCTGCTAAGATGCGTCTTAATCGTATTTCGCGAAATCCGAAGATTGTCGGAGATCTCGCGAAGTGAAAATCCATCAGCAATCAAGAGCCCGATGCGGCACTCCGCCGGGGTTAGCCCGAATTTCTCGGTTAACAGTGTGGCCTGCGGGCGCGAGTCCTTAGCAGGATCACTGACGAACACGACGGCCCACGCCCGTCGCGCTTGCATGGCGCGTGCCAAACCCGACGCCGCGCTTACCAGAACGCGCAGGGGTAGTTTGCCCTTGCGCGAAATAAGCATGGTTCCAGACTTTTCAACGCCAACGCCAGCCGACGTCGCAATCGCCGCGCGAATAAGTCCGTGAAGGACCGAAGATTCCCGGGGGTCCTCCGCACTCAGCCCTTGCCCCGTTGCAACCAGCCCTTCGCGCCGAGCGAGCAGTCCATTTGCAGACTTGTTCATGAATAGAATGCGGCTTTCTGCGTCTATCAGAATCACACCGCGAGCGTAAAGGTCCAGGGCAACATGAAAGTCGTGATTAATTCCTTTTAGTTCCACCATGCGCCGATGAATCGCCAAGGCTGTTTGCAGGTGCGGCGTAAGGAATTTGAGGAGTTCGACTTGTTCGTTCTGAAAGGCTCCTTTTCGACGGGAACGCAACAAACTTAAGACTGAGAAGCCAGTCGAATTTATCTGCAAAGCTGCAACCGCGAGGTTAAACATATCGAACTTACGCATGTAATCGTTGTAGTACTCGGTCTTCAGCAATCTTTGATCGCTAACTAGCGACTGACCAGCGCCACACCAGCCAGTGCGAAGGATTTGTTTCCCAGATATGTAATGTTCGTCTAGGTTGGCGTAGTAACCGGTGTACAGCGGCTGGACTTGTGGGTCCATGTTGTAAGTTCCACCGACAAGGAATTCCTGATTTCTGTAGTCGTTAAACAGAATGGCAGAGTGAGTCCCTTTAGTTTCTGACGATACCTGTTCAAGGAACCTCGGCCACTTATCCGGTGACGCGGCTGCGTCGTAGCAGCTATGGAGTATTGACGACAGCTTAACTTTGCTAGGCAACATACCGGGACCTCGTGCACTGAGTGAAGCACTTATACACCCAATTCGTCCGAGGACGGTTCGAAACGCCCCGCTTCCGACGGCTAGCGGTAACCGTACCGGATATCACCCGTTCGGGTGAAGACAACTTCACGCCAGAAAAGTATCTTCCCGTAACCTAGCCGCCTCACGGAGGAAGAATGAACTGCCGTCGATTTAGACCGTTCCAAATAGTTGTCCTAGCTTTGATCGCCCTCGCTGTGCCCACTGGTCTCAAGGCACAGTCTGCGAGCACTTCCACTTCCGCCACCATAGACGCAGATTTCACTCCCGGACCTTCAACTCCCTGCAGCACAACTGGGGTGACACTGAGCAATTGCACATATACAGGTGGCGATAGTGTTGGCTCAGGACAAGCCACAGCTGCAGCCCGAGCCGGCTACGGAGACTTGGGTGCCAGTGCCAGCGCAACCCTGACCTCGTCCTACTCTCCCAGCGAAAGGTCGGTCCAGGCATTCGGTGCAGCGACGGCCACAGACTCGCTAACGCTTTCCGGCTTTGATGGCACGGCCCTTCTCGATGGAACGTTCTTTCTGGACGGTTCGACTTCAGGAAGCGGAACTGCCGAATTGGACGCGACCTTTTCGAATCTGTTGAACGAGAGGTCGGAGTGCGTGATCTTGTCCGGCAACCCAAACACCTGCACGATGTCGTTGAGCGTGCAGTCTGGAGATGTGATCGATTTCGATCTGTTTTTAGTGGCGGCCGCTTACGGCTCGGATGCCGGGGGCTCTGGGTCAGCCAACTATTTCGACACGGCAGGAGTATCGTCACTAATGCTAATCAACGGCAACGGCAGTCCCGTCATTGGTGCAGATATCATCACGGCATCAGGGACGCAGTATCCAAATGGCTCTATTGCCACCCCTGAACCGCCGTCTCTCCTTCTTCTCGGATTGGGTTTGCTAATGATCGGAATTGTGCAGACGCGACGCATATCATCACCAACGCCCAGCGCTACCTAGGTAAAAACCAAGCGGCACAGGTGCCGGCGTTCCGTTCAAAGATCCGGAGAGCTTTCTTATTTCTTTGGCCTTGATTCCGGCGGCACCAGGTTGTTGATGCGGTAGTAGACCACCAGCTGGCCGTAGTGTTCGTTGGAGTGCGCGATCAGGCCGTAGGCCAGGTCGTACAGCCGGTCCAGATGCGGGCCGCCATCATCGACCGTTTCCATCAGGCCTTTGTCGCCCTTGGCTTTGATTTCGGCGGCGCCGTCTTCCACGCATTTCGTTACAAAGGCCACCAGATCCGCCCGCGTCTTGATGCCGGCGTCCTTGGGGTCGTCGAAGTAGCTTAGCGGCCGCGGTTTCTTCCCCGCGGAGGTGTCGGTGAAGAAGTACATCGACGCCGAAGCGTGGATCAGGTTGGAGATAAACGTCCGAGATTCCGCCTGCGGCTTGTACGAAAATTTGTCCTCCGGAAAATCCTGGGCCATGACGATCAGTTTCTGTCCGATCTCATTCCACGAATCCAGCACACCTTGCGACATGCTGGGAGCCGGCCCCGGCGCTGGCTTCGGCGTTTGCTTCGGGGCTTCCTGCGCCCGCAGAGGAGCCAAGGCAAAGGCCACAGCCAACCCTACCAACGCAAATCTGGAAAAACATTTCATCTCTTTTCTCCTTCGTCCATTTCCTGAAAAGTTGCGTTACCGGACACCGAGAATCGGCGTGCGTCACTTGTTCAGCGACGGTAGCGATTCGACCGGCGATTGCGTCCGGCTGTTA
>CAWIEL010000092.1:0-4225 GCA_963835025.1 uncultured Acidobacteriota bacterium | reverse complement strand
CGCCGGCAACCAATCGCGCATCAATGTTACTTCACGTCCGCCAGCCGATTATATTTTTTCAGCACTTCCCGCAGCTGCTCATGCGGCAAAGCCTCCACCACATGATCGTCCGCCCCCTTCATCGTTTTCGCCGCTACCAAAGCATTCACCACCGCCTCCTCGGTAGCCTGCACCGTGGCTTCGAACAAAACGTCCATCTGCGCATTAGGCAGTCTCTGCACCGTGACCGGCTTGTCCTGCTCCATCCCCGCCCCCGCATTCGCCGTAGAAAATGCGATGAAAATATCCCCCGACCCATCCCCCGAAATACTCCCCAGCCGTCCCAGCCCCAGCGTCACCCGCTTCGCGATCCGTTTCATCTGCTGCGGCAGCAGCGGCGCATCGGTCGCCACCACCACAATGATCGACCCCGTATCTGCATCCCACACTTTCTGCCCCGGCAGCGCATAACCCACCGGCGCCCCCGCGATCCGCAGTAAATGGTGCACCCCAAAATTGCACTGCACCAAAACGCCCACCGTGTACCCGCCGTCTTTCTCCGGCAGCTTGCGCGAAGCCGTCCCGGTCCCGCCCTTCCACTCAAAACAAATCATCCCGGTCCCGCCGCCAACATTCCCTTCTTCAATCGCCCCGCCGTGAGCCGCGGCCATCGCCGCATCCGCATCCGCCGCACTGACATGAAATCCATTAATATCGTTCAAATACCCGTCCCAAGTTTCCGCCACCACCGGCAAAGACCACCAATCCTCCAGCGGCAAAGAAGTCCCATGCTTCAGTTGCCAGGCAATCACCTCGTCCCGCACCACCCCGACGCTATGCGTATTCGTAATCATCACCGGACCGTACAAAAGTCCCGACTCCTCGACCCACGTCGTCCCAGTCATCTCCCCGTTACCATTTTCCGTGAACCACCCCGCAAACACCGGATCCACCGACGCCTTGCCCCGAGGAAAAACCGCCGTTACCCCCGTCCGCACCGGCCCCTTTCCAACTTCCAGCTTCCCCTCGCCCGAAATAATCGTCCGGTAACCCACCTCGACACCCTTCACATCCGTAATCGAATTAAGCGGCCCCGGTGTGCCCTCAAACGGCACTCCCAAATCCCGCGCCCTCACCCCACCCTGCGCAAACGCCGCCGGCGCCACCACAAAAACCATCAACCCAGCCCAATATAGAGTGCGGCGGCTCTGCCGCCGCTTTCCCGAAGCCGCCCGCCCTGCACCATCAGCTAGCGCGAAGCGCCGGCGCAAACCGTCGCCCCATTGTCCAAGAATCGAAATCCTATCGCGCACCGTCGATCTCCTCATTAATCTGTTTCAGCAGAGCCGTATTCTTAGCCAGCTCAGCTTCCAGAATCTTCTCCTGCTCCCCAGCCCGTTTCCAATCCCCAGCCTCTGCCGCCTCGGTCAACCCCGGCAACTCCAAATGCGCATACGTATACCGTGCCGCATACAAAGAATGTTTAAACCAAGGCCTCCCCGGAATTCCGTCCGGATTGCACCAATTCCGCTCCACCTGCATGAGCTGCTCATTCACCCGCCGCGCGGTGTCCGGATCAAGCTTCCCCGAATCCACGGCCCGAGCTAGCGCCCCATTCAAATCCCGCCCAGCCGTCTGAAAATCCGCAATCTCCCGTTGCAGCGAAACTAAATCAATATGCCCGGCCACCCGATCGGCCGAATTCAAATCCGCCACAAACTGCCGAATATTCTCTCCATAAGACTCGAAATCAAACGGCAGCAACTCCGCGTTCGCCAATCGCAAACCCAAGACGCCCCACAACTGGCTCATGAGCGAATGATACCGATACCCCGGATCCCCAAAATGATTCATCCAGAAATAATCGTCGTACAGTGAATGATAAACGCCATAAGGCCCCACAAAGGTCAGCCCCATCGTCGGCACGCCCAGAAAATTCAGAAAGACCGTGTGATCCGATCCGCTCCCTATCCGCGTATTCGCCAACCGTGCGTCCGGCACCGCCTGCGACTCGCCCAAATCCGTCTTCCGCGAAACCTTCCACTCCTCGTAAAGCGTCTTCCCCGAAGGCGCCGGCAAAGTCCGGCTCACCTGCACCAGCAAAGGCGCGAGTGATCCCACCGCATCTCCCTGAAAATTCGCTCCCGAAGTCGCCTCGTCCACATTCAAATACGCCACCGCTTTCTTCTTCAACTCCTCCGCATACTGCTCGCCCCACTCCGTCGACCCGGTCAACGCATACTCCTCGCCATCCCAACTGCAAAAAACCATCGTGCGTTTGGGCCGAATCCCCTGCTTCAGCAACGCGCCCAAATTCCGGGTCATCTCCAGCATCGCCGCCGTGCCACTCGAAGGATCGACGCCTCCATAAACCCACGCGTCGCGATGATTCCCCAGGATCACCCACTCGTCTGGCGCCTCGCTCCCGCGAATCCGCGCTTCGGTCACAAAATACGGCCGCGTGCCGTTGTCCATATCGACCTTCAAATGCACCACCACGCGTTTCCCACCCAATTTGTATTTCAAAGGCAGCCCGCCCTGCCACTCATCCGGAGCTACCGGCCCATCCATTTTTTCCAACAATGGTTTCGCGTCCCGCCAGGACAGCGGGACACCCATAATTTTCGGCAAGGACACCGCATCTTCCGGTCGGATTCTTTTCGCTCCCGGCACCGAAGCCCACCCCGGCGTCAGCGGATCCCCGGGCTGGATAAAATCGTAAGTGATCGCCCCGCGCTGAATGTGACTCTCCGGCCCCCACGGCCCATTCGGATACACCGCGCCCTTCTTGTATCCGTCCTCCGCTGGATCGGAATAAATCAAAATTGCCGCCGCGCCCAGACGTTCCGCGGTCAGCGCTTTGAATCCGCGATAGCTGTAGGGATTCGAATACCGCACCAGCGCAATTTTTCCGCGAATGTCGATCCCTTGTTGCCGCAGGTATTCGTAGTCTTCAGGATTTCCGCTGTGCGCGTAGACTGCCGGCGCGGTCACTTCGCCCGAAGCTGAATACCCGAGGTAAGCCCCGTCCGCCTTCGGATTTTTCGTATCAGGATCGATCTCGTAAGGATCTTCCCGCAGCCCCGCCACATAACGCTTCGGCTTCACCATCTCCAGCGAAATCTGCCGCGGCGCGGAATGTAAAACGTCGTACTCATGCACCGTCACATCTTCCAAACCCTGCTCGCGCCACTGCTCCGCCACCCACTGCGCCAATTCATTATTCCGCGTCGACCCCGCCGGATGCGGCTCCGCCGTCAAGTAACGATGAAATTTCGAGATCGATTCCGCCGAAGCCATCCCGCGAAATTGCGATTCAACGGCCGCTTCCTTCGCCGCACCTGCCGCCGAAAAACCCGTCATCGTCGCCACATCGGAAGCCACACTCCGCACCGCACCCCAGATAACGCGGGCGCCCGAGACCCGTGCGACGAACCACATCGCCGCAGTCAGCAGCAGAGCCGCAACTAGCATTCGTCTAGTTGCGCCCAGAAACGCCTCCCAGGCCCGCCAGATGCGTTTTCTCCAGATCGCAAATCGCCATTTCCAAAGCCTGTCCAATCATCCCGATCATTTGCGAAGTAATCGTAAACGGCGGCGCGATCAAAATATGATCACCGCGCTCTCCATCCGCGCAACCCTGCGTCGGATACGTCATCACGCCCGCCTCCAGCGCATCCGCCTGAACCCGCGCGCTGATTCGGGCATCCGCCGGAAAAGGTTCCCGCGTCTTCGCCTCGCGCACCAATTCAATACCCCAAAGCAATCCTTGCCCGCGCACGTCCCCCACCACTGAAAATTTCTTCAGCTTCTCCAACTCCTCGCACAATTCCGCCCCCGCCGGCGCCACCCGCGCAAACAAATTCTCGCGCTCGATAAAATCCAGCACCGCATTCCCCGCCGCGGCCGCCACCGGATGCCCGCTATAGGTAAATCCATGCAGAAAAGTTCCGGTGCCGTGACGGAAAGCCTCCACCACATTCCCCGCCACAATCACCGCACCCAGCGGCGCATACCCGCTAGCGATTCCCTTCCCCACCAAAATCATGTCCGGCGCCACGCCCGAATGTTCCACCGCAAATGGTTTCCCGGTGCGCCCCATGCCCGACATAATTTCGTCCGCAATCAGCAAAATTCCGTGCCGGTGGCAAATCTCCGCGATGCGCTCCACATATCCCGCCGGAGGAACCACCGCTCCCAGTGTCGCCCCCACCACCGGCTCAAAAATAAACGCCGCCACGTCCGC
>CAWIEL010000091.1:0-7511 GCA_963835025.1 uncultured Acidobacteriota bacterium | reverse complement strand
AAATAAAACAAACCCGACGATTGCAGCCGGACAAAACGCCCGAGTGCTCGAATCTGCTCAGCACGTTCATTTGTTAGGCCTCGACATCCACAATTTCACCATGGACGAGACGGTACTGGCCATCGCGGAGATCGTGGAACGGAGGAAGTTCGCTTTCGCTGTCACGCCCAACGTGGATCACACCATGAAGTTGCGGAAGAACGCGAAATTCCGCGAATTCTACGGGAAAGCCGGCTTAGTCGTCGCCGACGGCGTGCCACTGCTATGGGCGGCGAAGCTGCTGGGCACGCCGCTCAAGGAACGAATCTGCGGTGCGGATCTTTTCGTGCGAACTTGCGCCATGGCAGCGCAAAACGGTTATTCGGTCTTCCTACTGGGAGGCAGCCCTGGGGCTGCACCGCTGGCCTGTGAGAAGTTGGAAGCCATGTTTCCTACGCTGAAAATTGCCGGCTGGGATTGTCCGCCCTTTGGTTTTGCCAAGGACCAGGAGTGTAACCAAGCCATTCAGAAAAAGATCCGGGAGAGCGGAGCCGATATCCTGTTTGTGGGATTGGGCGCTCCTCTGCAGGAAGAGTGGATGTGCGAATACGGGGCTGATTCAGGAGCGGCATTCGCCATCGGAGTCGGAGTATCGTTCAGCTTTATGGGCGGAGTGATCAAGCGTGCGCCACTGTGGATGCAGCGCAACGGCCTCGAATGGTTGTGGCGGCTACTAAAAGAGCCGCGGCGTCTCTGGAAACGCTACTTGGTCGAGGCGTTGCCCTTTTTCGGGATGCTAGCGCACGCGATGCTGAAGCGCACCGTCCCGCAGCGCCAAGTCTGATCGTCGCAGCAGACTTTCCGCGAGATTCTGCTATTGAACGAACGGAGCGAAAATCTCTGGTGCCGCAACGGTATGAGCGCCTCCCGAACCAACTTCAGTCCAAACTCCAGGAGCGAGCGTTACCGTTTGCGCCGCAGGGCGTGCCAGCGTCAGCGTTAGCGGAGCCGTTCCGGAATTAAAGAACGCCGGATGCTTCTCGTGCATTGCGATCACCACAGCGCCCGGTTGGTTCGCCGAGAATTGAAGGGTTTCCGAGTTGAACGAAAGTAATCCCCACGCTCCAATAAATGCGCGGCTCCCTCCAGCCGGCTGGCGCACCAAAACACCGCTCGCCTTCGCCTCAATCCTCCCTATCAATTCCGATCGCAACGAGATCGTCGCGGAGGTCCCATCTTTAATCAGAACAATTTCCGCTTTTTCCCGGGGTGTTTCTAGGGATTGGCCCCACGCCGCGACATTTTCGATCGCCAGGGGTTTCGAACGCAGATCTGGCGCCTGCCCATTATATGGATACAAAAACGTCGCGAAAATCGCTGGAGCATTCTGTTGCTTGCGGAAACGTACTGTCGGGATAGGTGTATGGTTCGCTGGCTTCCAACCGAGCAAAGGAGTCTGTTGTCCTTGCACGATTTCGGTTTGCAGTTGCTCGCGTTCCAATGGAAAGAGCGCCAGCTGTGCGCCGCCGGAATTTTCGCTGAAAGCAGCGTGGCTGCGATTGTCAATGCGGGCGGAGGGAGCGTCCAATTGAAAATGAGCGTCGAAAGTGTGGTTGCCGCTGCCGTCGAGCGTATCGATTACCAGCGCGTAGTAGGGCCGAAGATATAGCACGCGGCGAGTGTGCGAAACCGAAGTGTCGAGTGGTCCCACCCACTGCTGTGCCTGAAAGCCGTTGCCGAGAATATTCGCTTGGTAACCGCCGTTGAAAGTGGCGGAAACAAAATCGAAGAGCGGAGAGGTCACCCAAGGGTTGGTGACCGGCGTAAAAGTAGCAGGACTGGAGCCCCGGTGCTGGCCCTTGCCATCGACGATGACGCTGCTGTGCGCAGAAGTACCAATGAAAAAGCGGCGCCAGTCAGAGTGGTCGTACACATAGGTGCCGGGATCGAAGAGCAGCGTCTTGTTCCACGCTCGCATCGTGATCTCTAACATGTCTTCATGTTCGTGACCGATGCCGGCTGGACCGCCGCGGAAAAATAAAAAAAGATCGTTTGGATCCCAGCCGCTCCGCATGGAATAAAACCCGGCATAAGGCAGCATCGTCGAATTGGGTAACAGCGGCGGGCCTTGCACTTGCCCGGAATCTGCCCCGGCGGCCGCCCAGCGCAGTAGCGGATCGTCCATGACCTTCATTCCGCCCCTCGACGTTTTCAGGGCGTTAACCGGGGTCGAATCGTTGGTCGGAACAACTTCGCCGTTCTGAGCCATCACGATGACCACGGCGCGGTACATCGAAAGTATTTTGTCGTGGAACTCAGATGGAATGGGAATGTTGTTGAGCTGTGCCAGTTTCAAGGTCCCCAGAAAACCGTCGACCGCGACCATGTGATAGCTCGGCGTTAGTTCAGCTTCAAAGCCGTCAGGAGGAACCGCGCGCTCCAGCTCGCGGGTCATGCGGTCCAGCCCGGTCTGCCGCCACGTCGCGGCATCTTTCAGCTCCGGAAAAAGAGTTCCGATAGTGAAGAGCCCAAAGCTCTCCGAGGCGATTATATTTCCGGTAAGTTTCTGATCGCTCAAAGCTCTGACCAGCAGCCCGGCGTGATCCTGTACCATCCGTAAAAAGGTCCAGTTGGCTTCGGGCGTGAACGATGGGCTATTCAAAAAGTGATAGTAAGAGTAAGGCCATGAATCCGACATGCGAATCGAGGCGTCCAACGGTCGCCACAGTGGGGGTTTGCCGTTGGCCGCATCGTGGTTCATCGGGTTCTTGCGCGTGAAGTCCTCAAGTTGATTCACCCATTCGCGCGCGTATTTTTCGTTGTGAGTTTTCCAGTAGGCGTCTGCCAGCTTATTCCAGAATTGCGTGCGGCTGATCGCCGACCAGGTCCATTCATCCGTGTAAGAAGGATCGCCCTTGGGTACGGGATTGTAAGTCCAATTGAAATCCGCCCCCATGTCCGCGCCGGAGGGCTTGAAATCGTGGAAGAAATTGCGAATGTAGTGGCGGGAGATTTCCTCACCGATCGGATCGATGGCCGAGACGGCGCGAATGGGCTGATCGGAAGCCTTAACGGTCCATTGGGCCGCGTTGGCGGTGCGCCGATACTCGAGATACGCGCTTTCGATGGTTTGTAAATTGCCGCCCCGTACCGCTGCCGCGACTTTCTCCATGCCCGGTGCACTGAGATCAAGAGACGCGATCGCCTGCTGATCGGACGTGGCCGGCCCCCCAGGGAAATTCTGGGCCTCGCCGGTTAGAGCCACGGCACAGATCAAAAGAACCACCAAAAAAAGTGATCGCCGATGAGTACGCATGTGCACCTCGAACCGTTATTTCAGCATAACGACGATTGAAAATATACGCTCGTGTCCGGCCCTTCCATATTTAAGAGACGGACTTTTCACCAACGCTTAAGTATCGGAGAATAAAAGTAATGGCATCGCGTGGAATCCTTACCTTGGCGTTTGGCAAGCCTAAATTCATCGATATGGCCAAGGCTCTGGCTTGGTCGCTGAATTTGAATGCCCCCGAGATCCCGCGCGCGATCGTCACCGACTCCGATGACCCTGAGCTGGCCGGATTGTTCCAGCAACGCATTGAATACCGGCCACAGTATGGGTCGAATTTGCGTCAGAAAATGTACATCGACCAGTACAGCCCTTTTGATGAAACGCTATTCATCGATAGTGACTCGCTGGTAGTCCGCAGCCTCGATTCGTTCTGGTCCGCCTTCGCGGCGGTCCCTTTCGGCACCAGCGGCGATCGTTTGCTTCGGGCCGGAGAGACTGACGCCTTTCTGGATGTGGGTTTTATCCTGCAGCGTTTCGGCTTTGACAGACTACCGAAATTCAACGGCGGTATTTACTATTTCAAGCGCAATCAGGAATCTGCGGGGCTTTTTGCGACCGCGCGAGACTTGATGGCGAAATCGACGGAGTTCAAATTCAAAGAATTTAGGAATGATGGTCCGAACGATGAAGCTCTCTACTCGGTAGCGATGGCGATTCACGGATTAAAGCTGATCGACATGGGCAACGCCGGCATGTGGACGCCGATCAATGCCGAGAGCTCATTGACTGTCGACATTCCGCGTGGGATCTGCACATTTATGAAGAAGGGGCGCCAGGTTACCCCGGACATCATTCATTTCGCGGGCTCGACCGGCAGCTTCGTCTATTTGCGAGAGTGTTCAAAATTGAGAAGCTTAGCGCACGGAAAAGGCGGTCGGCTTTCCATGGCCGAATCGATCACCTTACGCATGGAAGCCGCCAAGTCCTGGAAACAAGAAACGTCGGCGAAGTTGCGCAGGCGAATCAAGAAAACTGTCCAGGCCTGATGAATTTCGCTATTCAGTAGCCCACAAATTCCTTATCTTCCCGCCTGGTCCCCTCCAAAAACTCCCCCACACGTTTCTGTGACCCTCCGGCGCATGTGCTGCCGAAATCCTGTTTTACTCGTGCCTAAGCGCGATCATGGGATCGGTGCGCATGGCTCGCCTTGCCGGTAGGTATCCCGCAGCAACGGCGGTTGTCGCGAGCACGATTGCGACCACACTAATCGTCGCTGGATCGTTCGCCGAAACATTGAAAAGCATGTGTCCGAGCACGTGTGAGGCGGCCAAGGCGCAAGGGATCCCGAGCGCCAAACCCGCCGCCGCGATAAAGAGAGTCTCAAGTAGCACCATTCGCAAAATTGCCTGGCGGGTAGCGCCCAGAGCTACCCGAATGCCAATTTCTTGGCTCCGGCAAGAAACGGAATATGAAATCACTCCAAAGATTCCGATCGCCGCCAACGCTAAAGCCATCGCTGCAAACAGCGCTAGCAAGAAGGTCCGAAACCTTGGCTGCGCCACGGATTCCTCCACTACGCTCGACATTTGCGCCACGTCGCTCACCGGCAAATCCTTGTCAATTCTTGCGACTTCTTGACGAATCGCCGCAGTCACATTCGTGACGCTCAAGTTACTTTTCACCACCACTCCAGCGCCCGGGAAGGGCGCTTGGGCGTAGGGCACGTACATCATCGGGCCGGGGTCGACCCCGAGCGCTACGTCGCGCACGTCCCCGACAACTCCTACAATCTCGCGTGGCGCCGCGCCATCGGGCGGGAACCCGAAAACCAAACGCTTTCCCACGGGTTCCTCGTTCGGGAAATAAAGTCGTGCCATCGTGCGATTGATAAGAGCGACGCGCGGAGAAGAAAAAATGTCGCGCTGATCGAATAGTCGTCCGCGCATCAACGGTATCGACATCACCGAAAAATAGCCGGGGCTAACGGAAACGTAGTCAGCGGACCGGAAAGAACCGGCGGATAACGTTGGCCTGCCTTCGATATCAAATGTCAGGTTCACTTGCCCGTCAGCCAACGGCATTGGAATCGCTACAGCAGCATCACGCAAACCGGGTTGTTCCTTGACCCCTTCGAGCAGGTTTTGAGCAAATGCTGCCCACTGCTGCTCAGTTGAATATTGTGCCCGAGGAAGAGAGATGTCGGCTTTCACGATGTTCTCAACTTGAAATCCCGGGTTCACTGCCGTAAGCGCCGCGAAGCTACGGATCAACAACCCGGAAGTGACAAGCAAGACCATCGCTAACGCGATCTCAGCCGAAGCAAGCACGCTCCGAGCCCGGCGCCCACCGCGGCCATGTCCCGATCGCCCGCCGCCTTCACGCAGGCTGGCCTGCAGGCTTGAGTTCGCCATATAGATGGCGGGAAGAATCCCGGCGGCCGCGGTGGCGAATGCAGAAAGTAGGAATGCGAAACCCAGTACGTAATGATCCACGCGAATCTCGTTCACCTGTGGCAGCGTCGACGGCAAAAACGAAATCAGGCCACGTATTCCCGCATACGCGAGCGATACCCCACACGCCCCGCCCAACAGACTGAGTACCGCCGTTTCGCTCAGCAGCTGCCGGATAATACGCGTGCGGCCCGCCCCTAGCGTGGTACGCAGTGCGATTTCCTTCGCGCGCGAGGTCGCGCGAGAGAGCAAAAGATTGGCGATGTTCGCGCACGCGACGAGTAACACGAGCCCGACGGCGCCCAGCAGCACCAGCAGAGCCGATTGCACATCTCCGACGATCATTTGTTGTAACGGAACCATACCAACATCCCAGCCGTCGTTTTCCGCACGGAAGTCCTTGGCCCAGCGCGAGGCAAGAGCACTCAGTTCCGTTTGCGCTTCGCTCATCGAAACGCCAGGCTTCAGGCGTCCGGTAACTTGCAGCCAATGCCCTCCGCGTCGTCCCATCCAGCCTCCGAACAAAGGATCCTGAGCGAGAGGAATCCAAATCTGTTCGCTTTTCGAAAGTAAGGGGAAGCGAAATCCTGCCGGAACCACGCCCACGATAATAAAGGATCGCTTGTCGAGGTCGATCGCCTTACCAATAACCCCCGTATCGCCGCTGAATGAACTCTTCCACAAGCCCTCGCTCAAGATAACGACCGCCGGTGCGCCAACCGTTCCGTCGTCTGGCAAAAAAGTCCGTCCGAGAATCGGCTTTTGGTCGAAGACCGAAAAAAAATCCGAAGTCACCACGGAAGTACTTACGACTTGTGGTTCGCCGTGCCCGGTAAGCGTCAGTTCGTGTTCTTGGGCTCCGGCCACGGCGCTGAAGATTCGGTTTTGATCGCGGAGATCGGAAAAGGTCAGGTAGGAAAAGCCGGTTCGCACCGATTCGTCATGCGACTCGCGCTGATTCACACTGAAAAGCTGTTCGGCGTGCGGGTAGGGAAGGGGCTTCAGCAGGGTTGCGTACACCACACTGAAGATCGCGGTATTGGCGGCGATCCCGAGCGCCAGAGTCACAATTGCAGCAGCCGCGAATCCGGGAGCTTTGCGTAGCACGCGCAACGCATAGCGCCCATCCTGCAATAGAGTCTCCAGAAAGTGGACTCCTGCTGCTTCTCGACATTCCTCTTTGAATTTCTGATACCCGCCAAACTCCAGCCGAGCTCGTCGTTCTGCATCATCAGCCGGCAGTCCATCCCGGATAAGATCGTCGGTACGATTTTTGACGTGTGAATCGAGTTCTTCATCCATTTCGCGTTCTACCCGCGAACGGCGAAACAAGCCGCCAGCGAAGATACGAAGCGAAGTCAGCAAATTCATAGTCGCCCCGTCGGTCCTTTCTGTGCGAAATCCGATCTGACTTTCCCGAGCTGATGAGAGCAAAGGGTGCGGGCGACTCGCTTAGACGCGCTGTTATCGAACCGCATTCGGGAAATGGCGCGCAACAGGATTACCCGCGGAGAATCCGTCTGAGAGAGTCGCTCAACATTCTCCGCCTCCTAAGTATGTTAGGAGAATATGCCCCGCCCTCCCCAATTGTCAACGATCGGCTGACAGCGTGACATTTGCACACAAAAAAGACAAAGCACGCGGTGGATGCAGAAAGGCAGTCGGCCACAGAACGACTCTTCGCCGCGCGACCTTACCCATAGAAATACCAGCTAGGCCGCAGGTTGCAGTAGCTCCGTAAGTGTTAGAAAATAGCCTCGTACCACGCGGATGGGCGTGTAGCTCAGCTG
>CAWIEL010000090.1:0-16104 GCA_963835025.1 uncultured Acidobacteriota bacterium | reverse complement strand
GATCGATGAAGCCGGGGGCGACGACCATGCCGGTGGCGTCGAAAACCTCGGCGTCCGGTGCGGAAATGCCCGCGGCGATTTTCGAGATGCGATCTCCGTCGAGCAGGACGTCCTGGACGGAATCGGTCTTGGTGGCAGCGTCGAGCACTCGGCCGTTTTTGATCAGCAACATTCGTTCAATCCTTGGGCGAATCTTTTGGTTTTTCTTTGGCGGGAGGCGCTTCGACGGCGGCGCCACCGACCAAGTGATAGAGCAGGGCCATACGAATGGCGAGGCCGTTGGTGACCTGATCGAGAACGCAGGACTGCGGGCCATCGGCAACGGCCGGATCGATTTCGAGTCCGCGAATCATGGGGCCCGGGTGCAGGACCAGCGCGCCGGGACTAGCGAGCTTGAGCCGGGCGGGCGTGAGCTGATAGCCGAGAATATATTCTTCGGCGGCGAGGGCGGGTTCGTGGAGGCGCTCGGTCTGTACCCGGAGAACGATTATGGCGTCGGCGCCTCTCAGGGCGTCGTCGATGCGTGAGACGCGGCGAATATTTGGGGCGAGGGCCTGGAGCTCTGGCGGAACCCACATGGAGGGTCCGCACAGAGTGATTTTTGCGCCGAATTTGCTGAGCAGGAAAATATTGGAGCGGGCTACGCGGCTGTGCAGTATATCGCCGAGGATGGTGAGGTTGAGGCCATCGAGCGAGCCACGGCGATCACGAATGGTTAGCGCGTCGAGCAACGCTTGGGTGGGATGCTCGTGGGTGCCGTCGCCGGCGTTGACGACCGGCATGGCGAGACGTTCAGCGATCAAGTGTGGTGCGCCGGATGAGCTGTGGCGGATGACGATACCGTCGGGACGCATGGCTTCGAGGGTGCGGACGGTATCGAGGAGCGATTCGCCCTTTTTCACGCTGGAAGCTTCAGCCTGCAGATTCATAGTGTCGGCGCCGAGGCGGGCGGCGGCGGTGGCGAAACTGATGCGAGTGCGGGTGGAATTCTCGAAGAAAGCGAGGGCGACGGTTTTGCCGCGGAGGGTGGCTAATTTTTTTAGAGGATGACGCTGAAATTCCTGGAAGGGCGCGGCTTGATCGAGAATAAAAGAAATTTGTTCGCGGGTGAGGTCTTCGATTCCGAGCAGGTGTTCCAAACGCTGCAGCACTGTATCCCTTTACGTCTTACGTCAGTATAACCCGGCCTCCGTCAGGATCGCGGGGCAATTAAGCGACGCGGTCGACCAGAACTACGCGCTCGTCGCCATCGATTTCTTTTAGATGCACTTCCACAATTTCGGTATCGCTGGTCGTAACTTTGCTGCCGATGAACGTGGCTTCAACGGGCAGCTCGCGATGGCCGCGATCGATGAGCACGCAGAGGCGAATGCGCTTCGGGCGGCCCAAATCGAAGAGACCGTTCATGGCGGCGCGGATGGTGCGTCCGGTGTAAAGAACGTCGTCGACGATGACCAAGTCGCGATTGTCGACCGAGAAATCGATTTCGTTGGAATGAACGACGGGTTGCGGGCCGACGGTGGAAAGATCGTCGCGATATAGAGTGATGTCGATGGTGCCAACCGGGACTTGGACCCTGGAGAAGTCGAGGATAGTTTTGGCCAGGCGCTCGGAGAGCGGGACGCCGCGGCGGCGAACACCGATGAAGGCGAGGTCGTCGGTTCCACCGCTCTTTTCCACGATTTCATGGGCCAGCCGCTGGAGAGTGCGGCCGATCTCTTCGGCGGAGAGCAATTGGCGTTTTTCGACGACGCGCATCGGGGCACATCCTAGCACAGACGACGGAGAGTCCGAAGCTGGACTCGCACAGAACGAGACTGGTGTGGGGACGAAGGCGTGGTAGACTTCTGACCGTGAGTTCGCCGGCGCCGGCAAGCAGTTCACAACGGCCCGCTACAGTTGACCTTCAAGTCAGCGTTGGAAATATCTCCCTCAAAAATCCAGTAATTGCAGCCAGCGGGACATTTGGCTATGGGGTGGAGTTTGCGCACCTGGTCGATCTGGATGCGCTGGGCGGAATCGTGGTGAAGGGTCTTTCGGCCAAGCCGATCGACGGGAACCCTGCGCCGCGGATCTGCGAGACGGCCAGCGGGATGGTGAATTCGATCGGGCTGCAGAATGTGGGGGTGCGGGCTTTTGTGGCAGACAAGCTGCCGGAGCTGAGACGGTTCAAATGCGCGATTTTCGCTAACGTCTTTGGCTACACAATTGGGGATTATGTGGAGGTCATCCGGACCCTGGAGGATGCGGAGGGGCTGACCGGGTATGAGCTAAACATTTCCTGCCCCAACGTGGAGCATGGGGGCATGGAATATAGTACCGACCCCGCCTTGACGGTCGAGGTCGTGAGGGCGGCGCGGCAGGCTGCGAAGAGGCCCTTGTGGGTGAAGCTCTCGCCTAATGTTAACGCGATTGGAGTTACGGCAAAGGTGGCGGAGGCGGAGGGGGCGGACGTCTTGGTCGTCGCGAATACCTACCCGGCGCTGTGTATAGACGCACACAGCCGGAAGTCCCGGATCGGTAGTACGACGGGAGGGTTGTCGGGGGCGGCAATAAAACCTATAACCATGAGGCTGGTTTACGAAGCCTGTAAGGCAGTGAAGATCCCGGTGGTTGGCCTCGGGGGCATTGAAAAGCCAACGGATATTGTTGAGTACCTCTTAGCTGGCGCATCGGCGGTGGAAGTGGGGACAGCGAGTTTTGTGGACCCAACGGCGACCGAGCGACTGGTGAGAGGACTAGAAAGCTGGTGCGAAGAAGATAAGATTCGGGTAATCAGCACTTTACGAGGACAGCTACAGAGATAAACCGATTGCGGCGATGGTGCCAAGACGGTTAAAATTGAGCTGGTTCGAAATAAAGGCTAGGAGACCATGAAAGCAAAGCTATTTATGATTCTGCAGACGGTGTTTTTAGGCTTGGGTGTGCTGGTGTTTATCCCTACCGCGAACCCTACGGCGGTGGGAGCACCCGGCAGCCCTAACCAAAGCGACATCGGAAGCAACATCGAGAACGGCAGCTTGTCAGCCCCGACCAAGGCCGGGCACGGCGAGGCTAAGCCGCTGGCGGTTTGGGAGTGCACGACGAGCTGGTACGGTGACGACTTTGACGGGCAAGAGACGGCGAACGGCGAGACCTATGACATGTACGCCGACACGGCGGCGCACCCGACCCTGCCACTAGGTTCGATCGTGCGAGTGGTGAACATGCGGAACCACCGCAGCCAAGTGGTGCGAATTAACGACCGAGGACCCTACATCGAAGGCCGCGAATTAGATGTTTCCTACGAAGTGGCACGTAAGCTAGGATTCGATCAGCATGGACTTGCGAAGGTCCGGCTGGAACTCCTAAAGGTGCCTTCACGCCCCGAATACGTTCATCACGAAAACTGATCGTAGCCTTAGACACAAGCCAGTTGCAGCCGGCGACGGTATTGGCTCGGAAACTTGCGGGCGTCGCCGGGATGTTCAAGGTGGGAAGCCAGCTGTTTACGACGGTGGGGCCGAAGGCTGTCGAGAAGCTGGCCGGGCTGGGATACGAGATTTTCCTCGATTTGAAATTCCATGACATTCCGAATACGGTGGCGCACGCGGTGGCGGCTGGGGCGCGGCTGGATGGCGTGCGGCTGATGACGATTCACGCGTCGGGTGGGGCGGAGATGATGCGAGCGGCGCGGGATGCGGCGGGTACGCGGGCTAAACGGCCTCGGCTCTTGGGCGTGACGGTTTTGACCAGCTTGGATGCTCTGGCGCTGGGCAGCGTGGGAGTGGCAGCGGCTCCGGGGCAACATGCGGTAGCGCTGGCTAGGCTGGCGAAGGAATCTGGACTGGACGGAGTGGTGGCGTCGGCACACGAGATACGGGACATTCGCGCGGCGTGCGGGTCGGAGTTTCTGATTGTAGTGCCGGGGATTCGGCCGGCTACGGCGGCTGCAGATGATCAGGCGCGGGTGGCGACTCCTGGAGATGCGATTCGGGCGGGGGCGGATTATTTGGTGGTGGGAAGGCCGATTACGGCGGCGGCGAAACCTCGGGAAGCGGCGATACGGATTGGGGAAGAAATCGCGGCGGCATCGTAACTAAATTCTTGGTACAAACGGCTCGCGTTCTGCGGGTTGCCTAAGCTCTTCGATGGAAAATCCAAAACACATCATTTTGGGAACTGCCGGGCATATCGATCACGGCAAATCGTCGCTGATTCTGGCGCTGACCGGGACGGATCCGGACCGGTGGGCCGAAGAGAAGCGGCGAGGGATCACGATTGATCTGGGGTTCGCGTTCCTGGATTTGGGCGAGGCGCAGATTGGGTTTGTGGATGTCCCGGGGCACGAGCGTTTTGTGCGGAATATGCTGGCGGGCGTGGGCGGAATCGATCTGGTGCTTTTGGTGGTGGCGGCGGACGAATCGATCAAACCGCAGACACGGGAACACTTCGATATTTGCAAGTTGCTGGGGATTCAGCGCGGGCTTGTGGTGCTGACAAAATCCGATGCGGTGGATGCGGACGTACTGGGGTTGACGCGATTGGAAGTGGAAGATTTTGTGCGCGGGTCGTTTCTGGAAGGCGCGCCGATTGTGGCGGTGAGTTCGAAAACTGGCGCTGGGCTGGAGGCGCTGAAGGGACATTTGTTGAAGCTAACCGAGGGCGTCCCGGGGAAGGATTTGAATCGACCGGTGCGGCTGCCGGTGGACCGTTCGTTTGCGATGAAGGGATTCGGGACGGTGGTGACCGGGACGTTGATTGCCGGGACGCTGAAGGTCGAGGACGAAGTTGAGATTTACCCTGGGGGGAAGCGGTTGCGAGTGCGCGGATTGCATTCCGGGGGAAAGCAGATTTCGCAGGCGGTGGCCGGGCAACGGACGGCGGTGAATCTGGCGGGTGTAGAGCATCGGGAAATTGAGCGCGGGATGGTGCTGGTGCCGCCGGGATTTTTCGCAGCGACCAAGCGGGTGGATGCGCGGATAACGATGCTCGGCTCGGCCAGGGCGTTGAAGAATCGGGCGCGGGTGCATTTCCATCAGGGGACGGCGGAAACTTTGGCAGAAGTGATTCTGCTGGACAGGAGGACGGCGCTGGCTCCTGGAGAAAACGGTTTGGCGCAGTTGGTGCTGGGCGAGCCGGTATTTTTGCTGCCGGGCGACAGGTTTATTTTTCGGCAATTTTCGCCGGTGGAAACGATCGGCGGCGGAGTGGTGCTCGACGCATCCGCTGAACGGCACAAGAGCAAGGATCCTGGCGTCTCAGATTATCTAGTGGCGCTGCAGAGCCGGGACCGTGAAACGATTCTGGGCGCGATGCTGGAGCGAGCGTCGCGGGGGCTGACGTCGGGCGAAATTTTGCGGCGAACGGGATGGACGGCTGGCGAAATCGATACCGTTGCGGGCAAGTTGGTTGCTGCCAAACGCGCGTGGAAGGTGGCCAAGGAGCCGATGCTGCTGGCTTCCGCGCGGATGATGACGGAGTGCGCCACAGCTATTGGCCAGGCGGTCGAGGAGTTCCATAAAGCGAATCCGCTGCTGCCGGGGATACCGAAGCAGGATCTGTTGGGGCGATTCAAACATTCGCGGGCGGAAGTGGTGGAAGCGGCGCTGGCGGATTTGGTGCAGGCGAAAAAGCTGGTGGTCGCGGGCGACGTGGTGAGGGGCGTGGGCCGAGAAGTGGCCTTCACCGCTGACGAAGCGAAAGCGAAAAGTTTGATCGAGCGCGAATTTGAAGTGGCGGGGTTGACGGTGCCGGGATTCGCGGCAGTGCTGGAAAAATTGCCGGTGGATTCGGCGCGGGCTCATAAGATTTTGCAGATTCTGGTGCGGGAAAAGGTGCTGGTGAAAATCGCGGCGGATCTGATTTTTCATCAAACGGCGCTGGTGAGGCTGCGGGCGCTGCTGGCGAAATACCGGAAGGAGCACGGCGAGCAGCTGCCGATTGCTGCATTCAAGGAACTTACCGGCGTTTCGAGGAAGTACGCGATACCGTTACTAGAACACCTCGACCGGGAGCGGGTGACGCGCCGGGTGGGCGACCAGCGTGTTATACTGTGATTTGTGGCAGTATTAAGGCCATTGGGAATGGGTTCGATTATTCGCGGGAACCCTGGCGATTTAAGTTTTATCGAGGTGACTTATGGGTGAGTTTAGCCCGATTCATTGGCTGATCGTTCTGGCGATCATCGTGTTGCTGTTCGGCGGGAAGAAAATCCCGGAAGTGATGAAGGGACTCGGCGAAGGAATTCGCAGCTTCAAGGATGGAATGAGCGGCAACGCGCATTCGACACAGACGGTGAATCCGAACCCGCCAGTCGCGCCGCCGGTGGTGACTCCGCCGCCCACAGCAACGGAAGAGAAAAAGTAAGTTTCGAAGTACACTTCGAGTTTCAGTTAGAGATTGAACGGCGGCCTAACGGCCGCCGTTTTTATTTTGGGGACGGTTATGCCGGGCGCTGATCGTTCCAGCGCATCTCCCGCAGGATGGACCAGAGGCGGGAGAGGGGCAGACCCATCACGTTGAAGAAGTCGCCTTCCACTCCTTGCACGAACTTCCCACCAATGCCTTGAATTCCGTAGGCGCCTGCTTTATCGAAAGGTTCTTTGGTTTCGATGTAGGCGTCGATATCGGTTTCGGAGAGGCGAGTGAACTTCACTTTGGTGCGTTCGAGCTGGGAGAAAAAGATGCCGTCGTAGGCGCGAATGACGAAGAGGCCGGTGAGGACTTCGTGGGTGGTGGCATTCAGCAGGCGCAACATGCGGCGGGCATCTTCGGCGTCTTTAGGCTTCGGAAGGATTTGGTCTTTAATCAGCACGACGGTGTCGGCGGCAATAACGATCGAAGGCAGGCCATCGGCCATCCCGTGGGTGGCGACGGCGCGGCCTTTGGCTTCGGCGACGCGGCGGACGTAGGCTTCGGCATTTTCATTGGGCAGGATGGCTTCGTCGACGTTGGCAGGCTGAACGTCGAAGGAAAAGCCGGCGTTGCGCAGGATTTCGGCGCGGCGTGGGGATGAGGAAGCGAGAATCAGTTTCAAGTAAACCTCCCAGAAAGGTGCAATGCGGACTCGATTTGCGAGCAAGGAACGCTATCACAAGTGCCTGTCCGTTCGTACAGGTTAGAGGCGTACGGTTCGGGCGGTGGCGGATTGTGTGCATGGCGCGGCATCCGGCGTAGAAAGGCCTGGCGAGATGGTCTAGGCTTACAGGTGAAGAAGAACCGGCAAGCGATGTGCAAATTTCAAGAAGGCGCCGTGCGCGGCGGAACGGGATACAGGCGAAATGGGATTTTTGTTTTATGCAAATCTGGTGAGGTTCGTGCTGCGGGGCGGGCTGGCGATTGTTTTAGTGGAGCAGGCGCGAGCGTTGATACGCGCGGCGGGTGTGGGACCTGAAGCCGGGCAGTAGTTGGGATGCCGGCTTTCGATATTAGGCGGCAAACCTGAACGGATGTTGGGCGCAGGGCGAAAATCGTTACAGCGGAAGATGGCCGGGGGCTGAAGCAATGCAACTGACGAAAGAGCGGCGACCGAATCGGGTTGAGGTTCAGATCCAGGAACTCGGAACGCTTTCGCTGAACGCGCCAAAGATCGACGATTTCCAGTTTGTAAAATTCCGCATCGAAGGCCAAGTGGCGCACCTGCGCCTGGACCGGCCGTCGCAAAACCTGCTGAACGAGCGGATGCTGATGGAGATTGCGTCGGGCATTTCGTCGGTAAGCGAAAAGCGCGACGTGAAGATGATTTTGCTGGATTCGGAAGGCAAAACGTTCTCGGGCGGAATCGAGCTGGGCGAATACACGCAGCGGCGCGTTTTTCAGCTGCTGGATGCGTTCCACACGGCGTTCTCGGCGATGATGGACACGTCGAAGCCGGTTCTGGTGGTGGTGAACGGCCCGGCGTACGGCGGCGGTGCGGAATTGGCGGCGCTGGGCGACTTGGTGATTGCGACGCCGAATGCGCGATTCGCGCAGCCGGAAATTAAATTGGGCGCGTTCCCTCCTCTTTCGGCGGCGGTACTTCCCTACATTCTGGGGCCGAAGGTGGCGCTGGAAACGGTACTGACTGGCGAAGCGATGTCTGCCGAACGCGCGAAAGAGCTGGGGCTGGTGAACTGGCTGGTGAAAGAGGAAGAGCTGGTGGCAAAAGTGGACGAAGTGGTGAGCAAAGTGACCGCGCAGTCTGGGCCGGTATTGACCATGGCGAAAAAAGCGATTTTGGGCAGCCTGGGCATGCCGTTGCGCGATGGAGTTCGCAATTCGATGAAGGTTTTCCTGAACGAATTGGCCGACCTGGAAGATTCACAGGAAGGTTTGCGCGCGCTGGTGGAAAAGCGGGCGCCGAAGTGGAAGAACCGCTAATCCGAGGCTGCGACTTTTAGGTGGCCGGACCAACCTCCGCTGTATTTTCTACGCGCATCCAAACTGAGTTATTCTGAATCCATTCGGGCATGAGCGAATCCTCCACGGCATCTGAGATCAAAAGAATCAGCCCCATGCTGGCGGTGGTCAACATGGAGCAGACTCTGGCTTTCTATCAAGACATCCTGGGATTCGAGCCAACCATGAAATCGGCGGAGTACGCGATCGTGGCGCGGGATGGGCAGATCATTCACTTCATGAAAGCGGCGTCGGAAGATATTTCGAAAAGGCTGCGTGGGCACGTGGAGATTTATGTTGAGGTGCGGGGAATCCGGCATATCTGGGACCGGGTGAAAAATCTGAAATTGCGATACAAAATCCGCGATTTGTTCGACCGCACCTACGGGATGACCGAATTTCACATCGAAGACCCGAATGGATATTTAATTTTTGTGGGTGAACCAACGGCGGAAGCGGGAAAAACGGAGGCGTAGGCCGTTTGATTGACAGTCAAAAGGCGGGCGCTTACACTCACGGTGACAACTTAGCTGGCTCGAGGTAGCCCGGCGGATGGAAAGTTTAGTCCGCGGGTGAAAATCGAAACGGGTTACGCCTGTTTCGATTTTTGGGGAAGGCCGCGAAAATCGGCCACGGTCCCGCCACTGTAATCGGCTGCTAGCAGCCGAAAGTCAGGAAACCTGCCCGAGCAGTCGAAGCTGACACTCTTCGCGAGAAAGAGTGTGGCGAAACGCCTCGTTTTGTTCGCGAGGCTATTTTTTTTGGAGATTATTTTGCGGCGTAGGGCTGAGTGGCGACGATTGGTGCGGGCCGTCGGCGGCCTAGTGGCCACCTGCGCAGCTTTGGCGCTGGGAAATCCGGCGGCCGCGGCTGGCGCATTGCGGGCTGAGCGGGCTTGGCATGAGCAGGAAACGGCGAAGGGCGAGACTGCTGCGGCAACGAAGATCGTTACGGACGAAAGCGGACGGCGCGTGGCCGTTCCGGTGAATGTGCGGCGCGTGGTTTCACTGGCGCCGAATCTGACGGAGACGATGTACGCGCTGGGCCTGGGCGACAAGGTGGCCGGCGACACGATTTATTGCGATACGCCGGACGCGGCGAAAGAAAAACCGCACGTGGGTGCGCCGGTGAATCCGAATCTGGAAGCGATCGTGGCGCTGCATCCGGACCTGGTGCTAGCGACATCGATTAACCGTTGGGAGACGGTGGACGCCTTGGCGAAACTAGGCATCGCGGTGTATACGACCGATCCACATACGGTGACTGCGATGCTGGAGACGACGACGCTGCTGGGAGATTTGCTGGGAGCGCATGAGCAGGCTGGAGCGCTGGTTAGGAAACTTCAAGGGGAGCTGGACGCGATTCAGGGACCGCTGAAGGAGAAGGCGCCGGTGCATGTGCTGTTTACGGTGTGGGAAGATCCGCCCATCAGCATCGGGCAAAATACTTTTATCGCGGACGCGCTGCGGTGGGCTGGGGCGGAATCGGTGATTCTGGCGAAGCAGGATTGGCCTCAGGTGAGCATGGAAGAGATTGTGCGGCTGCGGCCAGAATATATTGTGCTGATCAGCAATCATTCCGAGGGCGGGGCCGACGCGGCGAAGGATATCAGCGATTTGCGGGCGCGGGCGGCGTGGAATGAACTGGAGGCGGTGAAGCTGGGCCGGGTGGTGGTGGCGGATGAGGAGTTCGTGCGGCCATCACCGGGCTTGGTGGGAGCGATCGTGAATTTGGCGCACAGTCTGCATCCGGAACTATTTTCTGGCGCAGGGGCCAAGTCGGCGGAGTTGACCCGGCCGGCGGGATGCGGGGGCTTGTTGGGGCCATTGGATACGACGGAATTGGCGGTGCCATGCGCCCGTTGACGCCGCGAAAGATTGTGGGGATTTGCGCCGGGCTGCTGGGAATTCTTTTTGTCGAAAGCGTGATTTCGCTGGGCCTCGGCGCGTACACGATGGACGCGCGGGACATTCTGACGACGCTGTACCGCGGCGTGACGGACCGCTGGAGCGAGATTCCTCCGGAGTACCGGCAGATTATATTTGGATTGCGGTTGCCGCGGATCGAACTGGGAATTTTGGTGGGCGCCGCGCTTTCGACGGCGGGGGCCGGGTTTCAGGCGCTGCTGCGGAATCCGCTAGCAGACCCGTATGTGCTGGGCGTTTCGAGTGGCGCGGCGCTGGGCGCGATTCTGAGCTTGATCGCGACGCCGCACACGGTGGGAGCGATTCAGCTGGCGGCTTTTGTAGGCGCGACGATTACCGTTGCGGCGGTTTATTTTTTGGGACGGCGCGGCGGGCAGCTGGACAGCGCGACTTTGCTGCTGGCCGGAATCGTGGCGGCGTCATTTTTGTCGGCTGTCATCATGTTTTTGATGACCACGATCAGCGGGCGCGATTTGCGCGGGATGGCGTTCTGGTTGATGGGCGATTTGCAGACTTCGCCGGCGATGGGGTTGAGTTGGCTGTACATCGTTTTGCTGATCGCGATCGGATGCATTTTCACGACGTCATCGGATTTGAATTTGATTTTGACCGGCGAGCAGGAAGCGCGGCATCTGGGCGTGAATGTGAACCGGGTGAAGCTGGTGGTGTATATCGCGGCGTCGGTGTTAACGGGGCTGGCGGTTTCGGTGAGCGGCACGATCGGATATGTCGGTTTGCTGGTGCCGCACGTGATGCGCCTGCTTTTTGGGACGGACTACCGCCTGTTGATTCCGACGTCGGCGATTGGCGGGGCGATCGCGATTGTGCTGGCGGATACGCTGGCGCGGACGGTGGTTTCTCCGGCGGAGCTGCCGGTGGGCGCGATGACGGCGCTGGCAGGGGCGCCGGTGTTCATTTATTTAATGCGCAGGAGAATCCGTTGAGTCCGGTGGCGAACAATCCGGTGGAAGCGTCGCGGGCGGTGCCGCGTGGGCCGGATGGATTGCGTTTGAAGGTGGAACAGGCGAGCTACGCCTATTCGGCGACGGACCGTTCGGCTCCGAAATTTACGCTGGGGCCGGTGAGCCTGGAGGCGAAGGAGCGCGAACTGATCGCGATCCTGGGGCCGAACGCCAGCGGGAAATCGACGCTGCTGAAACTGCTGGCGGGATTGCTGAAACCTTTGTCAGGCCGAGTGGAAGTGGACGGAGAGGAAGTGAGCGAGCTGGAACTGCGAGTGCGCGCGCAACGGATCGCACTGGTGGCGCAGGAAAGCGAATTATTGTTTCCGCTGCGGGTATGGGAATACGTGCTGCAGGGGCGATATCCGTATGGGAAGCGATTGCGTTTTGAATCAGACGAAGATTGTTTGTTGGCGGGAAATGCGCTGGCGCAGGTGGGCGCGGACGGGTTGCGGGACCGCTGGATGGATCAACTTTCCGGCGGCGAAAAACAGCGGGTGATACTGGCGCGGGCTTTAGCGCAACAGCCGTCTTTATTGCTGTTGGATGAGCCGACGCAACATCTGGATATCGGCGGAAAAGTGGAATTGCTGCGGCGGTTGCGCAAGTTGGCGGACGAGCAGCGTTACACGGTGGTGGTGGTGACACACGAATTGAATTTGGCGGCGGAGTTTTCTGACCGCATTGCATTGATGCACAACGGCAAGTGTTTGCGGATGGGGACACCCGCGGAAGTGTACGAGCGGGAGGCGCTGCAGAAGGTTTTCGAAGCGCCGCTGGAAGTGGAGATGCGGGGGAGCGGGCGGCCGCGGGTGATTTTGGGCGGCAACACCTAGTTTTGTTCGTTCCGGCGAAGAGTCGTTTGGATTTGTTTCGCTGGGACATTGGTTAGAAGTGAAGTGTGGTGCGTTTTGCTTCTACAAGCGGCGTGGGCGAAGAGATTCGCGGCGCCGTTCACAACAACACGAAACTCCGCGCTTGGGAAGACGGTGAAAAGCCGTCGCCGACGCGCGACTGTAAGGCGGCAAAGTTTTTCAGGGCTAGCCACTGTCTGGGCAGCGAACCGCGAGAGTTCTGGCGGATCGAGGAGGATGGGAAGGCCGCACTGATGGTTCGAATTCGTGCGTTGCTTAGGCACGGAGGAGAAGCAAGCCGCTAAGCCAGGAGACCGGCGGAGTTTCAATCGGAGCGAGTGCCAGTGCAAGGCTGGCGCGCGTTCGGACAACCTTCAACTCCCGCGCGAGAGGGAGAGGAGGAAAAATGAAACTACGTTCGAGTGTTTTGGGTTTGAGTTTATTTTTTTTGGTTTTGCAGTTCCCCGCTTTTGGCCAGGCTTCCCCTTCCACGAATTCTTCGGCGGTAAATAGTGGTTCGGCGGTTACAAAGACTGCGCGAGGCGCGTCCATTTCCGGGACAATTTTTGATCCGGACGGACGGGCAGTGGCGGGTGTGCGGGTAACCTTGTTGTACGCGATGACCGAACTGGAAGTGCGGCAGACGAACGCGCAGGGCCAATACCGGTTCGATGGGTTGCGCAGCGGGAATTACGAATTGATTGCGACGCTTGCGGGATTCGACCAACTGCCGAAGAGTGTCGTGCTACGGGAGGACGAACAGCAGGTCAGCGATCTGCATTTGAAGCTGAGTGCGGTGCAGGATGTGGTGGTAGTAGCCGCTGCGCCCGGCGGGGTGCTGACTTCGGAGATTGGATCGTCGGTGAGCGTGGTGAGCGGCGAGGAAGTTGAAGATCGGGGGGCGCAGGCGGCGCTGGATGTATTGCGCGGGCTGCCGGGTGTGGAGATCAATCAATCCGGAGGGCGCGGGAAGGTGACCAGCGCTTTTATTCGCGGGGGAGATTCGGACTACAACCTGGTGCTGATCAATGGGATTCAGCTGAACGATTTCGGGGGCGGTTTTGATCTATCGCCGCTGCCGGCGGAGGGAGTGCAGCAGGTGGAGGTGATTCGCGGGCCGGAGAGCGCGTTGTACGGCTCGAACGCGGTGGCGGGGGTGATCAACATCGAAACGATTCGCGGGGACGGGCCGCCACATTTTTCGTTCCTGGGAGAAGCAGGGAGTTTGTATACCTGGCGTACGGCAACGACGGGAGCGGGGCTGAACAAGGGGTTCAGCTGGGCGTATAGCTTGTCGCGCATCCAGACGCGAGGGCAGATTCAGAATGACGGTTATCGCAATCAGACGTCGACGGTGAGCTTAGGATATTCGCGTTCGCCGAGACGCAAATTTAATGTGAATTTTTTTGGCGATGCCGGGGCGGTTGGGTTGCCGGGTCCTTGGGGATCGGACCCTGACGGATTATTTCCGGGGCGGGACACGGCGACACACCAGAACCAGAATTTATTTGGATATCAGGCGCAGGAGACGGAACAGTTTTCTTCGCGATTTCAGCAGGTGACGACGGTGAGCGTTTCGACTGACCGGATTACATTCATTTCACCATCAGAAGGAAATTCATTCACCAACAACCTGCGGGTGGTGGCGAATACGCGGAGCGAGATCGCGATTGGGTCCAAGGATACGCTGGTGGCGGGGTTCGAATATGACCGCGACCAATTCAAGAACGCATTCGTCGAAAATGCGGGCAACGTGCCGTTCTATCTGGGACGGAACAGCTATGCGTTCTTCGCGGAAAACCGGTGGACGCCGGGGGATCGCTGGTTCATCAATACGGGTGTGCGGGTCGACGACATTCAGACCAACATGGTGCCGGCCAATTCCGGAAATTTTCAGCCCGGCATTCCGGCCAACACGATTGCCAAAGTAACCCCGCGAATTTCGGCGGCGTATCTAGCGCGGACGACCGAGGGCGATGGATTTTTCGGCGGGACGCGGCTGCACGCGAGCTTCGGAACCGGTTTTCGCGCGCCGGACGGGTTTGAGCTGGCGTTCACTGACAACCCGGACCTGAAACCGGAAGAAAGCATCAGCTTCGACGCGGGCGTCGAACAGCGCATGGCTGGCGACAAGGCGATTCTGGACGTGACGTATTTTTATAACCGATTCAAGGATCAGATTGTCAGCACGGGAGATTTGCCCACCAATTTTGATTCGGAAAATATTGGGCGGTCGCGGGCTTACGGATTGGAGACGACGATCCGGCTGCATCCCATTCGTTCGCTGGAATTTTCTGGTTCGTATACCTGGTTGAATTCGGCGATTCTGGCCCTGGATGGGTTTACGGAGCCGGTGGATCCTTTTACGGTGGGCGAGCCGCTGATCCGGCGGCCGCACAATGCGGCGGGAATCAACGCGACCTGGACCAAGAACCGGCTGATGTTGAATTTGAACGGCACGATTCGCGGGGCGGTGCTGGATATCGAGCCGAACGACGGGACTTTCGCCTGCGAATTGATGCTGCCATGTATTTTCCGGAACCATGGGTATGAGTCGATGAACGCAGGGTTTTCTTACCGGCTGCCCAAAGGCGTGGAGATTTACGGGCGGCTGAACAATTTCCTTAATCAGCGGTATGAGGAAGCTTTTGGGTTCCCGTCGCTGCGGTTAAATTTCATCGCTGGATTTAAGATCGACCTGCCATCCGGTGGACATCGAGGCGAATGAGGCGAATTCGCGCGATGCAAAGCCCGGCGGGCCGGATTGATTTTGCCGCTCGCCGGGCTTCGTTTTTTGGGCCGAGAAGCGGGTTTCGACCGGGAGTCAACAATCTCCAGCCTGAATGCTATAATTTGGAAATCGCATGAGCCGGACAAGCCCTGAACAAACCACAGTGACGGCCGAGATGATGGCGAAGTACGAGCCGGTCATCGGCCTGGAAGTTCACGTCCAACTGAAGACGAAGACGAAGGCTTTCTGCGCGTGTTCAACTCAATTTGGAGATCCTCCGAATTCAAATACTTGCCCGGTGTGTTTGGGACTGCCGGGTGCTTTGCCGGTGTTGAATCGCGCGGCGCGGGATCTGGCGGTGCGGGCGGCTTTAGCGCTCGGTTGCAAAATCCAAGAGCGATCGATTTTCGCTCGAAAGAATTATTTTTATCCCGATCTGCCGAAGGGCTATCAAATTTCGCAGTACGAGCTGCCCTTGGCGCTGGCCGGGGCGCTGGAGATCGAAGTTGAAGGTACGAAGAAGAAGATTGGCATCACCCGGGTGCATATGGAGGAAGACGCGGCGAAGAATCTGCATGAGGGATTCGCCGATTCCGACCGCTGGAGTTACATCGATTACAACCGCTGTGGAATGCCGCTGATCGAAATCGTCTCCGAGCCTGATATACGGACGCCGGCGGAAGCGTATTCATATTTGACGACGCTGAAGCAGGTGCTGGAGTACACGGACGTGAGCGACTGCAACATGGAAGAGGGGTCGTTGCGCTGCGATGCGAATGTGAGCGTGCGGCTGCGCGGGGCTCCGAAATTTGGAACGAAGGTGGAAGCGAAGAACTTGAATTCGTTCCGGTATTTGGCGCACGCGCTGGAATACGAAATCGAGCGGCAGATTGGGGTGATGGAAGCCGGCGGCACGATTACGCAGGAAACCCGGCTGTGGAATGTGGCGGCGGGACGGACGGAATCGATGCGGTCGAAGGAAATGGCGCACGATTACCGGTATTTTCCGGATCCGGATCTGCTGCCGCTGATTGTTTCGGCGGAGATGGTGCGGGCGGCGCAGGCGGAGATGCCGGAATTGCCAGCTGCCAAGCGGGACCGGTTCGTGACAACGCACGGGATTAGCGCTTACGATGCGGGAGTTTTGACGTCTACTCCGGCGCTGGTTTATTTTGAGGCGGCGGTGGGAGCTGGCGCGCGCCCTAAGGTCTACGGCAGGGTGGATTTCTGTGGAGTTGCTGCGGCGGCTGAAGGATGCGGACAAGTCGATTGAA
>CAWIEL010000089.1:0-43279 GCA_963835025.1 uncultured Acidobacteriota bacterium | reverse complement strand
GGCCCGGCACGGCCAGCTGGTGCAGGTGTTGGCGCGGGCGGATGGGGCCGGTACGCGTAAGGGTGTGCTCAAGCCGTGGATCGCGACACACCTGGATGTCAGCGACAGCAAAGCACGCGGCATCGCGGAGGCAGCGCGGCGGATCGGCCGTGTCCCGGAGTTGGCGGAGTCGTTGTCCTCGGGCCGGGTCGGTGCGGACACGGTGCGCGCGCTGACCCGGACGGCGAAACCGCGGCAAGCACACCATCCAGTTCGGTGCTCAGGTCGAAGTTGGTTACGACAACTACTTCCAGACCAACATTGGCACTGGCGGATTCGCTTTCAGCGGCATCTGGACTGAAGACAACCCGCTCACGCCTAGCGCCAACACCGGCTTCCCGATCGCCGACTTCGTTTTGGGCCTGGCCCAGAATCAAGGCAGCTTCGTTAACCAGACCGAAGGTGTTGCTCAGGTTCCCGCGCAAACCGCCGGCAAGCAAGACTACCGCGCGTTTTTTGTGGACGACACCTACCGCATCACTTCCAAGCTGACCTTGAACCTCGGTCTTCGCTACGAGCTTCAGGGCACTTGGTCGGAGCGCTTTAATGGTTTGACCTATTGGGATCCTCGGGCCACCAACGCAACCGTTACCGGTTGCAGTGGGGTCGCCGATTCCGCCTGCCCTGGCGACATTTTCTTGGTCACCACCGGCCGCAACCACACCCGCAACAATTTGCCCTTGGACAAGAAAGAATTTTCCCCCGCCTTGGCGCTGCTTACAGCATCGATTCCAAGACGGTTATCCGCGGCGGGTTCGGCATCTTCTACATTCCGAACTTCGTATCGTTCGGTTTGAATCCGGACAATGACGTCGTTTCGCTGGCCTCGACGCCGTTCACCGCAACCACCAACGCCTACGTCACGCCATTCAGCACTCTGGACGCCAGCAATTGCTCTAACCCTGGCACCAGCTTCGCCACCTTTACCTGCACGGAAGCCGGCGCATTCGGCACCAGCGGCATCATCTTGGCGCCCGGACGTAACGCTTCTCCTAACGTGTCTACCTTCGCGGCCGCCAACGGCTCACCGACGGTGGCCCCGTACTTCAACCCGAAATTCGCTTACGTCGAACAGTACAACCTGGACCTGCAGCGCCAATTGCCGCTCGGCTGGTTCGTTGACGTGGCCTATGCCGGCTCACATGGCGTTCACCTCGCCCAGTACAGCACCAACATCAACCAGATCCCCGATTCTTTCGTCGCGCAAGCTGCGACGGAGGAAGCTGCCGGCGATCCAATCACCATCGCCCAGAAGATTCCCAACCCGTTGCAGGGTAGCCCCAATGCCAATCTTAACCCGGTTACTAACCCGACCATCTTCGCTGGCCAGCTTGATCGGCCGTACCCTCAATATAACGGGTTGAACTTGGCCGGTTTTGGTTGCTGCGGAAGCTCTTACAACTCGCTGCAAGCCACTGTCACCAAGAAATTCCAAGGTGGCGGCACGTTCCTCGCGGCCTACACCAACTCCAAGTTGCTGACCAACACCGATACCCTCACCAGCTGGCTGGAAGGTTCCACTGGCGGCGTCGGTCAGGTCCAGGACTACAACAACCTGAAGGGCGAACGCTCTTTGTCCTCTCAGGACGTTTCTCAGCGCCTCGTCATCAGCTATGTGTACGACCTGCCCTTCGGTCATGGTCAGAAGTACATGGGTGATTCGACCGGCGTTGTCGACAAGCTGGTTTCCGGATGGGGCGTGGACGGTATTACCACTTTCCAGAAGGGCTTCCCGCTGAAGTTCAGCTATGCGAATTCCACTCCGCTCGAATCGCTCGGATTGGGAATTTCAAACATCCGTCCGTCGGTCGTCCCTGGTTGCAACAAGGGAGCCCGTTCGCTCGCGAAGCTCGATGAATACTTCAACACCAACTGCTTCGAAGCTCCGCCAGACTACGGTTACGGCACGGAATCTCGAGTCGATTCCTCCTTGCGTGCGCCCGGTATCAACAACTGGGACCTCGCAATCTTCAAGCGGACCAACTTCGGACCGGACAACAAACTCGGAATCGAGTTCCGCACCGAGTTCTTCAACGCGTTCAACAAGGTGCAGTTCGGTTTCCCTGGGACCGCGTTCAACGGCGATTCGACCCCGGGAGACATCAACAACAACAACGGGTTCGGTGCTATCACCAACCAACAGAACACTCCGCGTTTGATTCAGTTTGGCTTGAAGTTTAAGTTCTAACGTGGATGAGGGACGAAGGTGGTCGCCGCCCCCCGGTGGCCCCCTTCGTCCCTCAATTTTTTTATTCAGGCCCTCCTCAGCTTTTGTTTCCCGTCGGTTCCTATTCGTCTCGCACTTCGTCTAACAATCGGTAGAATCCGTGCCGCGAGCTCTACCAACGATGCAGTCTTGATTTGCTTTTTGCTAACGAACCTCTAGCCTCGCAAATTAGAATAGTTTCGAGTCCGAATGACTGATCCCATCTCACGCCGCGACTTCCTCGAAACGCTCGCCGCGATGGGCCTCGCCCTGCCTCTGTCCGATCTCTCCGTCGATCAGCAGTCAGCCTCAGCGCCCGTGTTCGACGTGAAGCATCCCCGCGGCCTGGACTTCAAGCACGTGAATTCTCCCACGCCGCAAAAATACTTAATCGAAACCATGGGCGGCGGCGTCGCCCTCCTTGATTACAACAACGACGGCCTGCTCGACATCTTCCTCGTAAATAGCGGCGACCTCACCAGCCCCATGCACCAGCCCGAAAAATTTAATCGTAGTGACCCCAAAAACTGGAACCGCCTCTACCGCCAGAATCCCGACGGCACTTTCACCGATGTGACCAAAGAAGCCGGCCTGGCCAATGCCGGAGACGGCAACTACGGTATCGGTGTCGCGGTGGGGGATTACGACAACGACGGTTTCCCGGATCTCTACATCACCAATTACGGCAAGAACACCCTTTACCACAACAATGGAGACGGCACCTTTACCGACGTCACCGCCAAAGCCGGCGTAGAAGCCGGAGGCTGGTCCAGCTCCGCGGGTTTCTTCGACTACGACAACGACGGCCACCTCGATCTCTTCGTCACTCGCTATATGATCTGGGATACCCAGACCAGCAAGGTCTGCGGCCAGGAGTGGCAAACCTACTGCCCTCCCGGCGAATTTCCTCAGACCACCAACATCCTCTACCGCAACCGCGGCGACGGAACCTTCGAGGACGTCAGCCACCACTCCGGCATCAGCGCCCTAAAAGGCCGCTCCCTGGGCGTGTCCTTCGCCGATTACGATGCCGACGGGTTCACCGACGTCTTCGTCGCCAATGACGGCATGCGCCAGTTCCTCTTCCACAACAATGGCGATGGCACCTTCACCGAGCGCGCCTTGGAAGCCGGCGCCGCCCTCACCGACGCGGGCAAGCCGATCTCCGGCATGGGCACCGTCTTCCAGGATTACGACAACGACGGCCGTCCCGACATTCTCGTCACCGTCCTCCCCCGCGAGGTCTACGCCCTCTTCCACAACGATGGCAACGGCCTATTCACCTACCGCAGCCTGCAGGCCGGCCTGGGCTTGCTCTCCGCCGCCAGCTCCGGCTGGGGCGTCGGCCTCGAGGATTTCAACAACGACGGCTGGAAGGACATCTTCGTGGCCCAGAGCCACGTTCTCGACAACGTCGAAGCCATCGACCATATGCTCCATTACAAAGAGCCGCCGCTTCTCGCCATGAATGACAAAGGAGCGCGCTTCGAACGCGCCGATTCCGGCGTCACGATACCAGTTGCCGGGCGTGGCGCGGCTTTTGGCGACCTCAATAACGATGGCTGGCAGGATGTTGTGGTCACCTCCCTTGGCGGCGAGCCCATGGTCTTGATGAATCGTGCCGGCTCCTCACCTGGCGCCGGCAACTGGCTCACCATCACCCTGCGCGGCACCCGCAGCAATCGCGATGGCA
Source organism: uncultured Acidobacteriota bacterium (assembly GCA_963835025.1). GTDB lineage: Bacteria > Acidobacteriota > Terriglobia > Acidiferrales > UBA7541 > Palsa-295. Next base: position 39,341 of record CAWIEL010000089.1, on the reverse strand, counting down.
TCGGCGCCCGCGTCCAGGTCAACAACCAGACCCGCTTCGCCACCACCTCCGGCAGCTACGTCTCAGCCAACGACAAGCGTCTGCATTTCGGTTTGGGCTCTTCGCCGTCTGCGAAAGTTGAAATTCTCTGGCCCTCGGGCGCTCATCAAATCATCGAAAACGTGAAACCGAACCAATTCCTGGAAGTTCGCGAGCCGGAGAAATGATCGCCGCCATCCTCATATCCGCACTCATCGCCTTCCAGTCATCCGCTTCCAGCCCGGCGCTCGCCCATCTTCACGCCGGAGTCGAAGCCGATAAACAGGGCCACGTCGACGCCGCCATCGCCGAATTTCAAAAAGCCATCGACGCCGATTCCAAGCTCTCCCTCGCCTTCGTCGACCTCGGCCAAGCCTTCATCGAAAAGGGTGAATACGCCAACGCCATCGCGCCCCTGAAACACGCCCTGGAAATTAACCCCAACGTCGAAGGCGCCCACCGCCTGCTCGGATACGCACTTCTCGCCCAGGGCTACGCCGCCGACGCTATTCCTCACCTCGAAAAAGCCCACGACGACGGCGCCCTCGGCATCGCCCTGCTCGACGCCGGCCGCATCCAGGAAGCTTCGGTCATCCTGCAAAAAGCCGTCGCCAAAAATCCCGACGACCCCAATCTTCTCTACTACTACGGACGCGCCTCCGGCCTGCTGTCCAAGCAAGTCTTCGATACTCTCGAAGCTCGTTTCCCGGATTCCGCTCGCGCTCACCAGATGATGGCCCAGGACTACGCCGCCCTTCGCGAAGTTCCCAGCGCCGAGCGCGAATACAACGAAGCCATCCGTTTGCGCCCGCAAACTTCCGGCCTGCATCTCGATCTCGGCTACTTATACGCCCGCTCTCAGCAGTGGGATAAAGCCGAAGAACAATTCCGCCTCGAATCCGAATTGCAGCCCGGCAATGCCGAAGCCGCCTACCGTCTCGGCGAGGCCCAGATGCAGCTGGGAAAATTTCACGACGCTCTTGAATCCCTGAAGAAATCTAATCAGCTCCAGCACGACATGCCCGAAACTCTCTACATGCTCGGTAAAGCCGCCAGCAGCGATGGCGACGACGCCTTGGCGCTGACCTCCTGGCAGCACCTGCTCACTCAGCAGCTCGATCCGGCCACCGCGGCCCAAACCCATTTCGGTTTGGCGGGCATCTACCGTAAACAGGGCAAGGCCGCCGATGCCGATCGCGAAATGGAATTGTTTCACCAGGCCCAGGAAGCTGCCGGTCGTGCGGCGGATTCGTCAGCGAAGTGACGCGCCGATCAAAATCTAAAACGAAGAGCACCAGACAGATTCTCATCAACGTACAAAGGGGAGAACTCATGAGGCTGTTGGCGAAGAACGAAAATGGCTGGGCGAAGGTCGGCGTGATTCGATTTGTGGCGGTGCTCTGTCTTCTCGCGCTTTCCGTCGCAATCGTGCCGTCCGCCATCTCCGCCCCGGATGGCGTCGAGCAGCGCGTCGAAGCGATTCTCAGCAAGATGACCCTCGAACAGAAAATCGATCTTATCGGCGGCCAGGACGATTTCTACGTCCGCGCCTATCCCGCGCTCGGCTGGCCCCGCCTGCGCATGGCCGATGGGCCCATCGGCGTTCGCCACGGCGGCCCGGCCACTACCATGGCCGGCGGCATTTCGCTTGCCGCCACTTGGGATCCCGCTTTGGCCGCGCGCGAAGGAACGGAGATCGCCAAGGACGCCCGTGCGAAAGGCGTGCACTTCATGCTCGGCCCCGCCGTCAATATCTATCGCGCGCCCATGAACGGCCGCAATTTCGAATACATGGGCGAAGATCCTTACCTCGCCGGAAAAATAGCCGTCGGCTACATCCAAGGCATGCAAGCCCAGGGCGTCAGCGCCACGGTCAAGCATTTCGACGTGAACAATTCCGAATTCGATCGCCACAATACCGATGCCATCGTCGACGAACGCACTCTCCGCGAAATTTATCTTCCCGCCTTCGAAGCCGCGGTGAAAGAAGGCCACGTCGGCTCGGTTATGGATTCCTACAACCTCATTAACGGCAGCCACGCCACCCAAAACGTCCATCTGAATATCGACATCCTCAAAGGCGAATGGGGCTTCGCGGGCATTCTCATGTCCGATTGGACTTCCACCTACGACACCCTCGGCGTCGCCAATGGCGGCCTCGATCTCGAAATGCCCAAGGGCGTCTACATGAATCGCGAAACTCTCACGCCATTAATCAAGGAAGGCAAAGTCACCGTCGCCACCATTGACGACAAAGTTCGCCGCATCCTGCGTCTGGCCATTCAATTCGGATGGCTTGACCGCGATCAACAGGATCTCGCCATCTCCCGCTACAACCGCGAAGGTGACGCCGTCGCCTTGGACGCGGCTCGCGAAGGCGCCGTCCTGCTAAAGAATGACAACAACCTTTTGCCGCTGAAAAAAGACTCCGCGATGTCCGTCCTAGTCGTCGGCCCCAACGCCTACCCCGCCGTGCCGGTTGGCGGAGGCAGCGCCAGAAGCGTGCCGTTTGAAGCGGTAAGCTTGATTCAAGGCGTCAGTGATTATGTGGGAAGTTCAGGTAACGTCCTCTACAGTCCCGGACTGCCGACTATCGAAGAAATGGCCGAAGCCACCACTTTTTCCACCGCCGGAAAAGGTGGAAAGCCGGGCCTCAACGCGGAGCATTTCACCAGCGCAGATCTAAAGGGCAAGCCTTTCCTCTCTCGCACCGAAGCGAACGTAAATCTTGGCCCACACGCCAAAGCCAATTTGCCCACCCAGGCCGAATCTTCTCGCTGGAGCGGCTATTTCACCCCGGTCGCCGCCGGCAAGCATGATCTGTTCGTTTCTTCCACTGGAGAAGACGGAGGTTACTATCGCCTCTACGTCGACGACAAAATCGTACTCGACGATTGGACTACCTCCAAAGAACTCCTCGGCATCGCCACGCTCTCACTCGACGCCACGCCTCACAAAATCGTGCTCGAACATCACGGCCGCTCGGATTGGCTCGGCGGTCACCTGCACTTGGGCATCACTCGCCAAGGCACTTACGTTCTTCCCGCCGCAAAAGCGATGGCCGCCAAAGCCAGCGTCGTAATCGTCGCGGTCGGTTTCGATCCCGATTCCGAAAGCGAAGGCGCCGATCGCACCTTCCGCCTGCCGCCAGGTCAGGACGAATTGGTTCAAGACATGGTCGCTGCGAATAAGAACACGATCGTCATCCTCAACGCCGGCGGCAACGTAGATATGGATTCCTGGGTCGACAATGTGCCGGCGTTGCTGCACAGCTGGTATCCAGGCCAGGAAGGCGGCAAAGCCACAGCCGAAATTCTTTTCGGCGATGTAAATCCGTCCGGTCGTCTCCCGGCAACGTTCGAACGCCACTGGGAAGACAACCCAGCTCATGATAGTTACTACCCGCCGGCCGGAACCAACCGCGTGGTTTACAAGGAAGGCGTCTTCGTCGGCTACCGTGGCTACGAAAAAAATAACTCCAAGCCGCTGTTTCCCTTCGGCTACGGTCTTTCGTACACCACCTTCAAATACGGAAATCTAAGCATCAAGCCCCTTGACCCCAGCACCACGGCCAGCGAACTCTCCGCTCCGCTCTACGCCGTCTCGTTCGATGTCACCAACACCGGCTCACGGGATGGAGCGGACGTCGCTCAGCTCTACGTCGCCGATCCCCAATCCAAGGTCTCTCGTCCGGCCAAGGAGCTGAAAGGTTTCTCACGGGTTAATCTAAAGGCGGGTGAAACTAAAACCGCGACGATCGTCCTCGATGGTCGCGCCTTCTCTTACTACGACGCAGCTTCCAAACAGTGGGTCGCCGCTCCCGACGAATATCAGATCCTCGTCGGTCGCTCCAGCCAGGACATTCAATTGCGTGGAACCGTAACTCTGCCGGCTGGAACGGCAGTCAAGTAGTTCGCAAACGAAACTCCGGCGGCCCAAGTCTAGTGCATCGTCTCGGCCGCCGGAAAAGCGTCAGTCAGCGAAGTGATCTGCATGGCGCTCTTCATCTGTTCGAGCGTCACCGAAGCCGGCGTTTTCAGCTTCACCGTCACCGCCTCGCCCGGCAGCAGATCGAAATAATTATCGAGCGTCTGCACATCCAAATCGCCGAACGAAACGAAGACGTTTCGTGCCAATGCCGGCGAGCGCAACGTCACCGCGTACGCTCCATCACTGCCGCTCAACGTCCCATCGACCTTCACCGCTGTTGGCAAATCCAGATTATGCATCGTGTCGAAGAACACCAGGTTCCGCGAAACCTGTTTTCCCGCTACCGCCAGATCGAATACCAGGAACAATTTCTTCGGGTCGCCATTCCCCAGCAGCTCTTTTTCATCCAGCGTGAAATACACCGCGCTCGATTGCGCCGGCACCTGCACTTCCTGGCTCTTCTCGCTCAGCACTTTGCCCGTAAAATCCAGCAATCGCGTGTGAATCGTCCCGGTCAAGGGCGTGAGCTTGTCAGACACCACATACACATCTACCTTGCCATCGTGCGCGTGCGGCGAAACGATCACATCATCGTAGAATCTCCGCGCGTAATACTGCAGCGCCTTCCAACGCCCGTAGTAATCGATGCTGGCCCACGATGCCACCGGCCAGCAGTCGTTCAGTTGCCAGTAAAGTGAACCCATCGTGTTCGGCATCTGCCGCCGCAAATGCTCCGCTCCCACTTTGATCGCTTCCGCCTGCAGCACCTGGCTCAAATACACGAACGAAGCAAAATCCTTCGGCTCCGGATACCACCGCAGCATGTAGCTCAGAATCCGCTCGTTTCCGCCGGTGTTTTTCTGGTGATCCCGCATCGTTGCCGAACGGATGTCCAGATCCTCCGGCGTAGCAAACGCCCGAATCGTCCGCATTTCCGGGAAAGACTGAAATCCGTACTCGGACATAAACCGCGGAAACTGTTTTTCATACATTTCGATTGGCGCCAGCGCATGCCACACCTGCCAGTAATGCATGTCCCCGTCTGTTTGGCTGTCCGGAGGATTCTCGAAATTCGCGCTCGGCGAACTTCCCCAATACGGCACCGGATTTCCGTATTGCGCTACCACCTGCGCCAAGATTCCGTGAAAGAGCACCACGTAATCGGTCCAGACCTTTTCGCGATCCGCCGGCGATACCGACTCCTTGAATATCTGCCGGTCGCCCCAGTGCACCCATCCCGTCTCGATTTCATTGTTCCCGCACCACAGCACGATGCTCGGATGGTCCCGGAGCCGCGTCACCTGATCGATAGCTTCCTGCTTCACGCTGTTCTGAAAATCCGCGCCGCCCGGCACCATATCCCCGCCGAACATGAATTCCTGCCACACCAGAATTCCCAGTTCGTCGCAGATGTCGTAAAAATCGTCGGACTCGTAATATCCTCCACCCCACTCGCGCACCATATTCATGTGCGCGTCGCGTGCCGCCTCCAGAATCTGCCGGTGAATCTCCGGCGTAACGCGATTCGGAAAGCTGTCGAAGGGAATTACGTCCGCGCCTTTGGCAAAAACGGGAATCCCGTTCACTACAAACTCGAAACTCTTTCCCGTTTTCGTCACCTCCCGCCGCAATTCGATCGATCGCAATCCGGTCTTTAGCGCCGCATTCGCGGCCACGTCACGCCCGGTTCGCACCACCGCCGCAAACTGATACCGATCCTGCGCGCCATAGCCATTCGGGTACCACAATTTCGGATTCGCGATGTGCAGCGGCACGCTGATCTTGTTCACACCCGGCACCAACTGCACGCTCTGCCGCACCACTGGAAAAGTCGCTCCAGCAAGAGGCCCGTAGGTAATTTCCACGGTCGCCGCGGTCGCCCGGCTCGACTCGATATTCAATTCCGCGCTCAAAGCCGCGTCCGTCTTATTAATCGTCTGCTGCTGCACGTGAAAATTCTCGACCCGCAGCGCATCCCAAGTCTCCAGCCGGATCGGCCGCCAGATCCCCTCCGTCACGTACCGCGGCCCCCAGTCCCATCCGTATTGATACGGCGCCTTCCGCGTGTAGGGCGACGTCGCGATGTTTTCCTCGTTGCCCGTATTAATCGCCGTCGAGATCGCTGGCAAAATGTACGGCAGCGCCTTAACCTTTGGAATCATCGACGTAATTGGCGAATGAAACACCACCCGCAAAGTGTTCGGCCCGCTTTTCAAAATCCCTTTCACCGGCACCCGCCACCGCCGGAACATGTTGTCCGCATGCAGCACCGCCTGATCGTTCACGTACACGTCGGCGTAGGTGTCCAAACCTTCAAAAACCAAATCCACATAGTCGTGCCCCAATGTCGCTGCATCCGCTTGAAACGTCGTCCGGTATTCCCAGTCCGTCAATCCGATCCACTGCAGCTTGGTGTCGTTGTCCCGGTAAAAAGGATCCGGAATCATCTTGTTTGTGAGCAGGTCGGTCTGCACCACCCCCGGCACAGTCGCCGGACGCCAATTCTGCAAATCGGCGTTGTCAGTCTTGCTCACCGCCCGGAATTCCCACTTGGCATCGAGCACATGCGATGTGTCCTGTGCCCCCACACCTGACGCCAACGACAAAAATGCTAATGCGACCAATCCTATCGCTCGCAATGCACGCAAAATGCTTAGTGGGGAATTACTCAATTTAGAGCACCTCAAGTAGAATGTTCCGCCGGGCTCGGCGTTCTCAGCCGGACGAAGAATAGTGCGTTTCCGCCCTGCAAGCAATTCTTAGCAATCAGCGCCGTCTCGCCGCACCAAAACGCCCGAAGGAGTCCGCGCCTTGGAATCCAGAGCCAAACACAACCCGCTAAACGTCGCCCTGGTCGGCTACGGTTTCGTCGGCAAGACCTTTCACGCCCCCCTCTTGCTCAATGTTCCTGGCCTCCGCCTCTCCCACATCGTTTCCAGCGATGCCGCCAAGGTCCACAAAGACCGTCCGGGCATCTTCGTCCTGCCTACGCCGCAAGACGCCTTCGCCACGCCCGAAATCGACATCATCGTTCTCGCCACTCCCAACGACACCCATTTCCCCCTCGCCCAGCAGGCCCTTCGCGCCGGAAAACACGTCGTCATCGACAAGCCCTTCACCAATACCGTCGCCGAAGCCGCCGCCCTGATCAAAGAAGCCCGCACCGCCCAGCGCGTGCTCTCTGCTTTCCAAAGCCGTCGATGGGATGGCGACTACCTCACTCTCCGCAAACTGCTCGCGGACAAAACCCTCGGCGATGTCGCTGTCTTCGAATCCCACTACGATCGCTACCGCCCCGAACCTCGCCAACGCTGGCGCGAACAGCCCGGCCCCGGGAGCGGCATCTGGTACGATCTCGGCGCTCACCTCGTCGACCAAGTTCTGCAGCTCTTCGGTTTTCCCGAGTCCATCTACGCCGACCTCGGCATCCAGCGCCCCGGCGGCCAGGCCGTCGATTATTTCCACGTCCTCCTCCGCTACGGCCGACGCCGCATCATTCTTCACGGCGGCTTGCTCGTGGTAGCCGGCACACCCCGCTTCACCGTCCATGGCACGCTAGGCAGCTACACCAAATTCGGAATGGACACCCAAGAAGACGCCTTCAAACGCGGCGACACGCCAGGTGGCCCAAGTTGGGGCGAAGATTCCGAATCCGGCACCCTGATCGTCAAAGCCGGCGACGGTTTCGAAACCCGCCAACTCCCCAATCAACCAGGAAATTATCTCGGCTATTACGCCGGACTCCGCGACGCCATCTCCCAAGGTGCACCCAACCCGGTGCCCGCCGAAGACGCCATGGAAGTCATCAACGTCATCGAAACCGCGATCAAGAGCTCCGACCAGCGCACTGAGCTACCGTTCGTCCCAGTCAAACTATAAATTTGAATCTGCTATCATTTCTCGACGGAAAAGCCCAACGCGCCGCTAGGAATCCCATGACCATCGACCAGGATCTCGAAAAGATCGCTCTGCAGGAAAAGAAGCTCCAATTCCAAAAATTCGATTCCACCACCGCTTGGCAAATCGGCTCCGCCCTGAAAGCCGAAGCCGAAAAGCGTAAAGTCGCCGTCGCCATCGACATCCAACTCGGGAACCATCCGCTCTTCGCCTACGCCATGCCCGGAACGAGTCCCGACAATCTCGACTGGATCCGCCGCAAGAAAAACGTAGTCATGCGCTACCACCGCAGCTCCTACTCCGTCGGCCTCCGCCACGAAAAACTGGGCACCACCCTGCAGGGCAAAGCAGGTTTGGAATTAAAAGACTACGCCCCCCACGGCGGCTGTTTTCCCATCCTGCTCGCTGGCACCGGCTGCGTCGGCACCATCACCGTCTCCGGCCTCCCCCAGCGCGATGACCACTCCATGGTCGTCGAAGTGCTGCAGGCCCACATGAACCTGACCGGCGAAGATCTAGCCTTAGGCCCTGAATCGAAGTGACCGCAGAGAGCACAACTCCCCCTCACCCCGACCGGAGCAGCATCCGCGCCCTAATCCTCGATTACGGCGAAGTCCTGTGCCACCTACCTACCCGCGAAAACATCGATTTCCTTTCCCGCACCTTCCAAGCCGACCCGCAAACATTCCTCCCCATGTATCTCAAAACCCGCGCCCCATACGACCGCGGCGACCTCCTGCCCGAAGACTACTGGCGCCAATTCGCCGCCCAAACCGGAGTCGCCGTCGACGACGCCACCATCCAAAAGCTCCGCGATATCGACAATCAAATGTGGAGCCGCCCCAACCAGCCGATGATTGACTGGCTCCGCCAGATTCACGCCGCCGGTTTCCAAACCGCCATCCTCTCCAACATGCCCACCGACATGGCCGACCACGTCCGCAAAACCTTCCCCTGGATCGCCGAATTCGATCACCACATCTTTTCGGCGGAGGTCCGCGCCATCAAGCCCGACCGCGCCATCTATCTCCACACCATGAAAGTTTTAGGAGTTGACCCGCAGGAAACCATCTTTATCGACGATCGTGAGGAAAATCTTACAGAAGCCCGCGCCATTGGCATTCGCGCGATTCGTTACCAGGGCGTCGAACGCTTGCGCCAGGCCTTACAAGCCATCGGTTTCCCGATTCTTCCCGAAGCCTGAATCCAGAATCCTAACTAAGACGCAGCCCGCAGCTTTTTCCCGTCCGCGCCCACCGCAGCACTCGCGCCCTTAGCCATCGCCTCGTTTTCTTCTTCCCATCGGCGCCGAATCTCCGCCAGGAACGCCACCCGATTGGTCCGCATCGTCTTCACTAGCGCGTCATTTTCCGTGTCTTCGTGCGCCGCCGCCCACAAAACCATCTCCGTCAGCACCGGAGCCAGATCGATCCCTTTCTCCGTCAGCCGGTAAATCAATCTCCTACCATCCGCCGGATCCGAATATGGCCGAATGATTTCGTGCTCTTCCAATTTTCGTAGGCGATCCGTCAAAATGTTGGTCGCGATCCGTTCATACGACCCCAGAAATTCCTTGAACGTCCGAAATCCTCGCAACATCATGTCCCGAATAATCAGCAGCGACCAGCGGTCTCCCAACACCTCGACCGATGCGTTGAGCGGACACCCCGACCTTCGCACGACTTCCATCTTTTTCCGCGCCATTCTTCAAAGCATATCACGTTCTCACTTGCTTTTTACAAGTGATGTGTCCACACTGTCTCCGCCATTTTTTCTGTCCCGTCGTGAGACCAAGCGCGGCCACCGGCGTCAGTAAAGGGCAACATCTGCTTGAACTCATTTAAACGGGAGACTCATCATGGAAATCTGTCCGTATCTAGGTTTCAACGGTCAATGCGAAGAAGCCTTCAAATCCTACGAAAAAATTCTCGGCGGCAAAATTCAGGGTCTGATGACCTACGGCGCTTCGCCCATGGCCTCGCATTTCCCTCCGGAGATGCACTCCAGAGTCATTCACGTGCGCTTGGTCGTCGGTAATCAGGTGCTGATGGGCGGTGACGCTCCTTCGCAGAATTATCAAGCGCCGCAGGGCCTGAACGTTTCCATCACCACCAAAGATCCCGCCGAAACCGAACGGATCTTCAACGAACTCTCCTCCGGCGGAAAAATTATCATGCCGCTGCAGAAGACTTTCTGGTCCGTCCTCTTCGGCATGGCCGTCGACCGCTTCGGCACCCCTTGGATCATCAACTGCGCCCAGGAGTCCTAGCCTTTCTCACCGGCTCGAAAGCACGTACTTGTTGCCGTCGACGTCCTTGAAGATGGCCGCCGTGCCCCAATCTTCTTTCTTGGGCTCCTTTTCAAACTCCACGCCTTTGGCTCGCCTTGGCCGTGGCAAAGACGTCGTCGCACCAGAACGATAGCGGCTGAAAATCACCAATGCGGTTTTCGTGCCCCTCGGGGGTGAAGAGCACCAGCCCGGTCTCCGCCCCCGGGATCAGCAATTCGATCCATCGTTGCGTCGGGCTGAAAGGTTGATCCGTCGCCACCTTGAACCCGAGTTTTTCAGTGAAGAATTTCAACGCTGCATCCTGATTCCGAACCGGAACACTCACAAATTTCAGACCACGAATCATTTCTTCGGCCTCCTTCTCGCCGTGGGTCGCAGCATATCCCGCGTCATTTATCGGTTGCAATCAGCCAGTCAATGCTATATCAACGATTGATATAGTGATGCTGGCTCTCGATCCCTATCTCACTGACGTCCTGATGCGCGATCTGGTCGGTCACGATCGCCGCCCGGTCAGCTTCCTCGTGTATCTCTGGCTCTCAGCCGAACAGCAGCGCCGCAACGAACCGGTCCGCATCAGTTACCAGGAACTCGCCGAGTCTATCGGCGTTTCCAAAAGTTCGGTGCAAGCCTCCGTCGGTTGGCTCGTTCGCCGCAAACTCTTGGATGTCGCTAAGCCCAACGCCACCGCCACTCCGCTCTACAATGTTCTGCGCCCTTGGGCCGACCGCTCCCGCCGCCACGCCCGCCAGAAAAACTAAGCGCAGCCCAAACTATTCCGGCTCCAAAATCGCTACAATAGCGTCGTGGAGAATCCCGTGAAACATCATCAAAAGTTTTCTTGGCTGTTCCTGGCCGTCCTGATCTTTCTGCATCCCACCCAAACCGCCGCGCGAGCCCAAGCCCCCACCACCGACACTCTCGAAGTCGACCTCAACGCCCCATCCCATCCTTTCCCTCATTACTGGGAACAAATGTTTGGCTCCGGCCGCGCCATCCTCAGCCTGCGCGAAAGCTATCGCAACGATCTCCGCGAAGTGAAACTGGCCACCAATTTCCAGTACATCCGCTTTCACGCCATCCTTAATGACGAAGTCGGCCTCTACGACGAAGATTCCAAAGGCCAACCCATCTACAATTTTTCCTACGTCGACCAGATCTACGACGGCCTGCTGCAAAATCACGTCCGGCCCTTCGTCGAACTCAGCTTCATGCCCGCCAAACTCGCCTCCGCCGACACTCGTCAAGCTTTTTGGTACCGGCCCATCGTTGCGCCGCCCAAGGACTACACCCGTTGGGGCGCGCTGGTTTCTGCCTTCGCCAAACATTTGATCGACCGCTACGGTATTGACGAAGTTTCTCAGTGGTATTTCGAAGTCTGGAACGAGCCGAATATCGATTTCTGGGCTGGCGATCCTCGCCAAGCCACCTATTTCCAACTCTACGACGCAGCCGCCGTCGCGCTGAAATCAGTAAGCCCACGTCTCCGTATCGGCGGTCCGGCCACCGCCCAAGCCGCCTGGGCCGATGCCTTCATCCAACATGTCTCGGAACACAACATCCCCGCCGACTTCGTTTCCACTCACGTCTACGGAAATGACAAAGCCCAAGACGTTTTCGGCACCACCGAATTCATCCCCATGAATCAGATGGTCTGCAGAGCCGTCGCGAAAGTCAGTCAACAAATTAAAACTTCCGCCAAACCGAATCTCCCGCTCATCTGGTCCGAATTCAACGCGGTCTACGACAATCAAACCAAAGTCACTGACTCCGCCTTCATGGGCCCCTGGCTCGCCGATACCATTCGCCAGTGCGACGGCCTGACCGAAATGATGAGCTACTGGGATTTTTCCGACGTCTTCGAAGAACAGGGTGTCATCAAAACACCTTTCTACGGCGGCTTCGGTCTCATCGCCGAAGGCGGCGTCCCCAAGCCGGCCTTCAACGCCTTCGAATTGTTGCATCGCCTCGGTGATCAACGTCTCGACGAGAAGTCCGAATCCATGCTGGTCACCAAACGCCCAGATGGCTCGCTAGCCATCGCAATTTGGAATCTCTCGCTCCCAGACGACCCCGGCCGAACCAAAAACGTCACCATTCACCTCGCTGGACTGAAAGGGAATCACAGAGCGCAAATCAGTCAGGTCGATCCCGATCACGGTTCGCCGCTCCCGGCCTACCATGCTATGGGCGACCCCGCCTCGCCCACCATGCAGCAATACGCAGAGCTAAAAAAATCCGCGCAACTGGCACCGCCACACGCAGAAAATATCAAGAACGGCGGACTATCGTTGACCCTACCGCCGAAATCCCTTCTCTTAATCGAGATTCGCTAGCGGAAAACAACGCGCATGCCGAATCCACTGCTCCGCTACAACCCTCGCCGCCTCCTACTGGTCGCGGACCTCGCCGGCACGCTCATCTTCGGCATCGAAGGCGCCACCGCCGCAGTCAGCGGCAATCTCGATTTCCTGGGAATTATGGTTCTGGCCTTTTCCACCGCCCTCGTCGGCGGAATTATCCGCGATCTCTTAATCGGCGCCGTGCCGCCCGCCTCGCTCAGGGACTGGCGTTACCCAGCCACCGCTTTCATCGGCGGCCTTCTCGTATTTTTCCTGTACCGCTTCCTCCTTCGTATTCCCGCCAGCGTCATGATCGACCTCGACGCCATGGGCTTGGCGCTCTTCGCCGTGGCCGGCACCGAAAAGGCTTTGGACTACGAGCTGAGCCCCTTCATCGCCGTTCTGCTCGGCACCATCACCGCCGTAGGCGGCGGGACCATCCGCGACATTTTTCTCGCTCAAGTCCCGCGCGTCCTGAATTCCGACGTCTACGCCACCGCAGCTCTCGTCGGTGCCATCGTCCTCGTCGCCTGCCGCAAAGCCAAAATCCCTCCAGTCTGGGCCGCCATCCTAGGCGGCGCCGTCTGCTTCCTGGTTCGCGTCATCGCCGTTTCGCACCACTGGAACCTGCCGAAAGCCGTCGCCCCGTAATCAGCTCTTCGCGGGAGCGGCGTGCCGTTGTCTTGCGTGCCGCATCCAACGAGCGTGGGCACACCCCACCGTCATTCTGAGCGCAGCGAAGAATCTCATCCAGTCGGCATCGGCGTGATCACTACGACGTAGGGCCCTATCGCGAACTACGGTTCTGCGCAGGTACAGCCCCTCACGGAAACTCTTCACGCACAGCGAATTTCCTCAAACCCGGCCGCGTGTTATCGTCAATGAAGGATATGGCCAAGCGCGACACCTCTTTCCTCCACGAATCGTTCGAAGTGGGCATCGCCATGAAGGGCTTCGACGGGCTGCTCGAAGTCTTCGGCGGCGCGATCATCTTCTTCATGAAGCCCGACCAGATGAACGATATCGTCCGCAAAATCTGCGAGCACCTGCTGGCCCGTGCCCCGCACAGCGCCGTAGCCATTCATATGTTCAACGCCTCGCAGAACATGACCAACAGCAGCACCAAATTCGCCGCTCTGTACCTGCTATCCCACGGCCTGGTTAAAGCCTTGTTGGTCGCCTGTATTTGGATGGACAAGCTGTGGGCCTACCCGCTGACCATTGCCGTCTTCAGCGCCTTCGCGGTCTATCAGGTTTTCCGCTTCACCCACACCCATTCTTGGGCGCTGGTGGTCCTGACTATTTTCGATGTTTTGATTATTTTGCTGACGTGGAATGAGTATCAGCACCAGAAGGCAACCAGGCAGGAACAGCTTGCAGGGGCTAGCGCGGATTAATCCAAGGATTCTGCGTCAATTCCGATGTTCTTCTCGCCGGCCGCTTTCTTCTCGTTATATTTCTTTACCCAAGCCGCGAAACTCTTTCCCGCAGCTGTGTCGCGCCCGGTAAAAGCCAGAGCAGCAATGTCAGAATAAAGAATCGACAGCTTCTCGGGACTATCTTTCGGCATCACCCGGATCAAACAATCCGAAAGCGCCGGTCCCTTGATCTTGCGATCGTAAACGTAACCTTCGATCTTTTGCCCGTCTTTGAGCGTAATCGTTAGATCGCCGCGATAATCGAACGCCTTCTCCAGCGCCTCGTGCACCTCGGAAACCGAGGCCAACGCCGGAATCCAGCCTTCCAGATTTTCGTGCACCACGCCCAGCCGCTCTTCTGCCGGTTGTGTTGCGGTCGGTAGGGAATTCGTATCAGACATGAAAGATTTGCTTAAGCCTTTGGCGAAACCGCGATCTGTACCAGCTGCCCGGGATTGCTCGGCTTATTGTTCCCGTCGACAATCGCATCCGGATCTTTATATTTGTTGAAGAACGTAGCCCGCACCGTCGCCAGGAATCCGCCGATGGTTCCGAACATGTCGTCGACCGCGCTAGCTTCGTATCCGCTGTGCACCATGCAATTCGCGCACTTCGGGTTGCCGCTCTCGGTGCCGTACTGATCCCAATTCGTCTCGCGTAGCAATTCTTCGAAAGTGTCGGCGTAGCCGTCCTGCAGCAAATAGCAAGGCTTCTGCCAGCCAAAAATGTTGTAAGTCGGCATGCCCCACGGCGTGCATTTGTAATCCCGCTTGCCCATCAGCATTTCCATGAATAGCGGGCTCAAATTGAAGCGCCACTTGTCGTGCCGGTTGCTCAGAATCTGCCGGAAGAGCGCTTTCGTCTTTTTCTTGCTCAGAAAATGTTCTTGGTCCGGCGCCTTGTCGTACGTATATCCGGGCGAAAGCATCATGCCTTCCACGCCCAATTCCATCATGTCGTCGAAAAATTGCCGAACGCTCTTCGGGTCCGCCCCGTCGAATAAAGTTGTATTCGTCGTTACCCGGAAACCCTTCTGCAGCGCTAGCTGAATCGCTTCCACTGCTTTTTCGTAAGTGCCTTCGCGGCAGACCGAAAAATCGTGCTCCTCGCGCTGGCCGTCCATGTGAACCGAGAAGGTCAAATACTTGCTCGGCGTAAACTCGTGGAGCTTTTCTTTCAGCAGCAGCGCGTTAGTGCACAGATAAATGTACTTCTTCCGCGCCACCAGGCCCTTAACGATCTCCGCAATCTGCGGATGCATCAAGGGCTCGCCGCCCGGGATGCTCACCATCGGGGCGCCGCATTCATCCACCGCCCGGAAACATTCCTCCGGACTCAGCTGCTTCTTTAGCACGTGCGCGGGGTACTGAATCTTCCCGCAGCCGGCGCATGCCAGATTGCACCGCAGCAGCGGCTCGAGCATCAGGACAAACGGGTACTGCTTCCGCCCCTTCAGCCGTTGGCCGATGACGTACGATGCCGTCGTCCACATTTGTGAAACTGGTACAGCCATGCGGTTATCACCCCGCGCCCAGACCTTTTCTGGCGCTTTCGATTAGAGTCTAATTTTACCGGATTCGATGCATCCTGTGAACCTCAGACTCACCTTTCGTGTCCAAATCGACCGCAGCCGCAGACTTTCAAGTGCCTGAAACCAGACGAGATTCATCGCCACCGGCGATAGCCTTCCCGCGAATTTTCGTGTAAATTTTTATTTGTGACCAACAAATCCAAATTCAACGTCGGCCTGGTCCAGATGTCCGTCAGCCGCGACCCGAAGGAAAACCTCGCCAAGGCCTCGGCCCGTATCGAAGAAGCCGCCAAAAATGGCGCCCAGGTCGTCTGTCTGCCCGAACTTTTTCAGTCCCAATACTTCTGCCAGCGCGAAGACGTCCAGAATTTCGAACTGGCCGAAGCCGTTCCCGGCCCCACCACCGAAGCGCTCAGCCGCGTCGCCCAGAAATCCAAAGTCGTCGTCGTCGCCCCGCTTTTCGAACGTCGCGCCGCCGGCGTCTATCACAACACCGCCGCCATCATCGACGCTGACGGCAAAATCGCCGGCATCTACCGC
This sequence comes from uncultured Acidobacteriota bacterium, assembly GCA_963835025.1. Lineage (GTDB taxonomy): Bacteria > Acidobacteriota > Terriglobia > Acidiferrales > UBA7541 > Palsa-295. The sequence goes on along the minus strand of CAWIEL010000089.1, from coordinate 23,375 downwards.
AAAATGCACATCCCCGACGATCCCGCCTACTACGAAAAATTTTATTTCACTCCCGGCGACCTCGGTTTTCGTGCGTTCAATACCGAAGCCGGCCGCATCGCAACTCTGATCTGCTGGGATCAATGGTATCCAGAGGGCGCCCGCCTCTCCGCCCTGCACGGCGCCGTAATTCTTTTCTACCCCACCGCCATCGGCTGGCACCCTGCCGAAAAGGCCGCCAACGGCGAGGCTCAACGCGATTCCTGGCGCACCATCCAACGCGGCCACGCCATCGCCAATGGAATTTATGTCGCTGCCGTCAATCGCGTCGGCCACGAAACTCCCACCGAAGGCGGCGACGGTCTTGAATTCTGGGGCACTTCGTTCCTCTGCGATCCCCAGGGCGTAGTCATTGCTGAGGCGCTCGACCAACAAAGAAGAAATCTTGTACGGCGAATGTCGATCTCGCGCATCTCGAAGACGTCCGCCGCAACTGGCCCTTCCTCCGCGATCGTCGCATCGACGCCTACCACGGGATCGAGAAGCGGTTCCTCGACGAAAAATCTTGAAGCCTCGTCACGTCGTCAAGACCAAGCCGTCAGCCGCCCCCGCGCCATCTCCAGCCGCCCAGGGCTTCGCCATGCCCGCCGAATGGGCGAATCACGAAGCCACTTGGCTCGGCTGGCCCCACAATCCCACCGACTGGCCCGGCAAACTCGAACCCATCCAGTGGGTCTACGGTGAAATCGTCCGCAAAATCGCTCCCGGCGAACTCGTTCGCATTCTCGTAAATTCCGCCGCGCATGAAAAACAGGTCCGCAAAATTCTCAATCTCGTCGGCGCGCCGCTAAAGAAGGTTCAGTTTTTCCATTTCCCCACCAATCGTGGATGGACCCGCGACTTCGGCCCCATCTTTCTTAGTCGTGGAATTCCCAATCCCGCCATCGCCATCGCGCGTTTTCGTTTCAACGCCTGGGCTCGCTATCCAGACTGGCAAAAAGACGACGCCATCCCCGTGCAAGTCGCGCGCAAGCTGAAAATTCCCATCCTCCCCGCCGTTCTCGGCGCCCGCGAAATCGTTCTTGAAGGTGGCAGCATCGACGTCAACGGCCGCGGCACGGTCCTCACCACCGAAGAATGTCTCCTCGATCAAAAACGCCAGGTCCGCAATCCCGGCCTCAGCCGCCAAGACACCGAAACCGCGCTGCGTGAAAATCTAGGCGTCACCAATATCGTCTGGCTCGGCAAAGGCATCGCCGGTGACGACACCCACGGCCACGTCGACGACCTCTGCCGCTTCGTCAATCCCAACACCGTAGTCCTGGTCCGCGAAAAAAATCAGAAAGACCAGAACTATCGTCCCCTCGAAGAGAATTGGGAACGCATCCGCGAGGTGCGCCTGGAAAACGGCGAAAAAGTCCAAGCCATCGAACTCCCCATGCCCGCCCCGCTCGTCTTCGACGGCGTCCGCCTGCCAGCCAGCTACGCGAATTTCTACATCACCAACGCCGCCGTCCTAGTCCCCACCTTCAACGATCCCAACGACCGCCTAGCCCTCGGAATGCTCTCAGAGCTTTTCCCCGATCGCCCCGTCCTCGGCATCCACGCCGTCGACCTCGTCTGGGGCTTCGGCACGCTGCACTGCCTAACCCAACAGCAACCCGCGCTCTAAACCGTCGCGTCAAAAGTTAGTATCTTCCAATCCTGGACCCGCGAAATTCGCGAAAACGCCACAAGCCTGCACGCCTCGTGAGGCTTCACGATTTCTCCTCGCTCGAAGAGGAAACTCGATTGCTCATAACTCACCTGAAATCCCGATGCCTAACCCAGGTTTCACTCACGCCCAAACCGGCCCGCTCAACGTCCTCGCCATCCATGAGATGCTCCCGCATCCCGACCGTCATGGCGCCGACTTGCAGTGGATGCAAATGCTCGAAGAACTCCGCGCCCAAGGCCATGAAATCACCCACATCGCCCGCGGCGGAGTAAATCGCGCCCGCTACGCCCCGCCGCTCGAAGCCCTCGGAATCAAAGTCCTCACGCCCGACGCCGAACGGCTCCACTTCCTGGGCTTCGATCTCGCTTCCGACTGGTCTCTCGAAGATCTCCTAACCAAAAATAATTTCGATCTAGCCATCCTCTTCCACTGGTTCTGGAATGGCATCTCCATCCCCGAGCATTACCTCGAAGACATCCGTCGCCTCTCGCCCGACACCTTCATCGCCGTCCTCACCGACGACCAGCAAGGCCTCCGCGAACTTCAAGCCGCAAAACTCGCCAACTACTGGGCCGATTTCGAACGCTCCCACAATTTTTCCGCTCGCGAAATGGAAGTCTACCGCCGCGCCGATGTCGTCCTCACCATCTCCGAAGACGATCGCCGCGCGTTCCTCCGCACCGACCCCACCCTCCGCACCGGCCCCATGCCCGGCAAGCATCCGGCTCTGCTCGGCGACGGCAGTTCGCTTTTCGGAATGTTGGATCAAGCCGCAGCGAAAAGCTGGCAAACCCTCATCGCCACCCACCGCGAAGAAATCGAAGCCACCGTGAAGCAGCTCGAACGCATCGACGCCCTCGACTTCGCGCCGTTCCCGACCATGTCCGCCGGTGAACGCTCCGCCGCCGATGAAATCACCGCGCTTTTCCGCCGCGCCGTTCCCGACTCTATTGGCACTATTTTTTCTCCAGCCTGCTCGATGCCTGGAACCGCGAACCAATCGATCGTTCGGTCCGCGCTTCTCGCGCTGCCGCAGCTCCCGGCGAAGCCTTCCTTTAGCTCTCCGAAATTTGTATTCTGCTCGCTGGGAATTCGCTGCAAAATAGCGCGTCCAGATAAAAGGGAACTGGCTTGACCAATCAAACCCCCGATAGCGAAGCCTGGCGCGAGTGGTCTCTCGAAAAACTCGAACGCGAATATTCTCCAAGCAGTTGCGTCCCCTCCATCACTCCATTTCTGGAAGCCTACGTCTCGCGCAGCCAAGCCGCCGCCAAACAGCTTCCCAATCGCGCAAACCTCAAGTGGGGTCCGGGCGCAGATGAACTCTATGATTTCTTTCCCGCCGCTTCCCCCTCCGCGCCTCTCTTGGTTTTCTTCCACGGCGGCTACTGGCAGGAGCATTCCAAGGACGATGTGCTGTTCGTCGCCGCCGATTGCGTCAGAAACGGCATCGCCTATGCCTCCGTCAACTACACTCTCGCGCCCAATATCAGCGTCGCTGGCATCATCGACCAATGCCGCCTCGCAGTCAGAGCGATCCACGGCCAATCCAAAGAACTGGGCTTCGATTCACAGCGCCTTTTCGTCGGCGGCAGCTCCGCCGGAGCACACCTGGCCTCGATGTTTCTCTTGGATGATTGGCAAAAAGGTTCTGAAGCAAGCGCAGGAAAAATTGCAGGCGCAATCCTACTGAGCGGCGTTTTCGATCTAGCTCCGCTGGTTCCCACTTACATCAACGAAGCCTTGAATCTGAATGGGCAAGAAGCCAGGCGAATTAGTCCGCTTTACCAGCCGCTCGGCCCGCCGGTACCGGTCATCGTAGCTTGGGGCGAAAACGAACCCAGCGAGTTCAAGCGCCAGGGCCAAACCTTCGCATCCAGACTACAAAGTGCCAAATTTCCGGTGACTGCTCTGGAAGTTCCGGTGGCCAATCATTTCGATATCGTTTTTGAAATCGCCGATCCGTCCACTACGTTGGGGCGAGTTTCCTTATCGATGATTGAGGGCGAAGCTAGCAAGTGAAAGAAAAGTCCGAACGGGCCTACTGCGGAGTGGAAATCGGCGATGAAGTGCGGGAATTCCTCCTAAAGCGCCTTCAATAATTCCTCCGCAAACAGGTAAGCATCCATAAATGAATTGTAAAGCGGCACCGGGGCCACCCGCATGATGTCCGGCTCGCGCCAGTCACAAATCACACCGGCCTCGCTTAACCGCTCGCACACCCGCTTCCCATCCTTTGGTATTCGCAGCGAAAGCTGCGCTCCACGCTGCGCCGGATCGCGCGGCGTAATAATCTCAAACCGCTTTGACGAATCTTGTTCCAACAAAAACTCCAAATAACCAGTCAACCGTTCGCTCTTCGCCCGCAATCGTTCCATCCCGGCCTCATCGAAGATTTCCATCGAAGCCCGCAAGGCCGCGAGCGACAGTATGCAAGGATTGCTGAGCTGCCAACCTTCCGCGCTGGGAATCGCCCGGAAATCCGGCCCCATCCGAAACCGCGAGTCCTTGTCGTGCCCCCACCACCCGGCTAGCCGGGGCAACTCCGTGTTCCGCGCGTGCCGCTCATTGATGTAGCACCCAGCAATTGCCCCAGGGCCGGCGTTCAAATATTTGTAACTGCACCAAATCGCGAAATCCGCGCCCCACTCACTCAGGCGCAGCAGCAAATTACCCGCCGCGTGCGCCAGATCAAAGCCCACCACGCATCCCTTCGGGTGTCCCGCTCGGGTGATCCGCGAAAAATCAAATACCTGGCCGTTGTAATAATTCACTCCGGCGAAAAGAATCAGCGCCATACTTTCGCCTTCCGCTTCGATTCGTTCTTCGATGTCCTCGATCCGAACATACGTCTCGCCCCGTCTCGGAGCCATTTCAATCAAACCCGTCTCCGCCTCATGTCCGTGCAACTTAAGCTGCGACACAATCGCGTAACGGTCGGAGGGAAACGCATTCGCTTCCATCAAAATCTTGAAACGCCACTTCGTCGGCCGGTAAAACGTCGTCAGCATCAAGTGCAGGTTTACCGTCAGCGAATTCATCACTACCACTTCGCCAGCCTTCGCGCCAACCAGCCTCGCCGTCGAAGCCGCCAGCAATTCGTGATAGGGCATCCACGGATTCGCCGCCTGAAAATGCCCTTCCACCCCCAGCTTTTCCCAGTCCTGCAGCTCCTGCTCGATGAATCCCCGCGCACTCTTCGGCTGCAGCCCCAATGAATGTCCGCACAAATAAATGGCGTCGGAACCGTCCGCTTTCTTCGGGATATGAAACCTCTCCCGAAACGCGGCCAGCGGATCCTCGGCATCCAGTCGCGCTGCGAAAGCCTTTGTCCCCTCGAAAGTTTCGTTCGCCACTAAACCAACTCCAAAGTCGTCAGCTTGCCGCGGACCAGAGTCTCGGCTTTCGCCCAATCCAGTTCGTCGAGGCTTCGAATCGAATCGCAAAGCTCACCAAGAATCTGCTCTTGAGTCTCCCCGCGTGCCGCCGCTACCGAGTACGGTATCCGGTGAAATGTCACCATCGAATATTTAGGCACGAAAACACCAGGAAACTTGGACTCCAGCAGTAGCTCCACTTTTTTCCTCAGCAGGAACCGCGGATCGGCAACCTTATCGCGCATCTCCACGAAATTGTCATTCGCCAGATCCGCAATCGCATCCGTATTCACTTTCCGCGCCGCCTCAAATTCCTTGAATATCAGTGTCCAATCCGGACCATGCCGATCAAGCAGTTCGAGAAACACCGTGCAATCTTCGAACGCGCAATTCATCCCCTGCCCAAAAAACGGTACGATCGCATGCGCCGCATCGCCCAATATCAGAGCCTTTCCTTCCCCGTGCCACGGCGCGCACTTGATCGTCACCATCGACCCCAGCGGATTTCCAAAAAACTGCTCTACCAGTTGTGGCATCAGCGCCACGACATCCGCGAAGTACTTCCCAAAAAACTCGCGCACAGCTTCCTGGGTCTTGAGCCGAGCAAAACTCTGCTCCCCCTCGAACGGCAAAAATAAAATGCATCCAAAAGTCCCGTCGGGGATCGGCAAAGCGATCAACATAAACGACCCGCGCGGCCAAATGTGCAAAGCGTTTGTGTCCAGCACATGCGAGCCATCCGGCGCAGCCGGTATCGTCAGTTCCTTGTATCCATAGTCCAACAACGTCTCGGAGAAAATAGCTCCGCTACTCCGCATCAGTTCCTCGCGAAGAGCGGATGCCGAACCGTCGGTCCCGATAACAACCGACGCGTCGATCAAACTCTCCGTCCCCGAGCGTTCATCTCGCGCCGTCAGGGTCGGAGCTTTCAAATCCGCGCCGACACACCGCTTCTCGAAATGAAACCCAACCCCCAAAGCCTCCGCCGCATTGATCAGCGCAATATTCAAATCCGCCCGCGAGATTGAATTGATCACTTCGCTCTCATCTTTTCCATACGGCTGAAACGAAATCTTCCCATCCACCGCATGCATCCGCCGTCCCTTCATCGGAATGACCAAATGCCGCAAATCTTTCCAAAGCCCGGCTTCGCGCAGCGCATGAATCCCGCGCGTGGAAATAGCCAGATTGATCGAACGCCCTGCGCGAATCGGCGTCTTCCGCATATCCGGCCGCCGCTCGTAAATATCCACCTTAAACCCACGCTGCGCGAGCGACACCGCCAGCAGCGGCCCGGTCAGACCGGCGCCTACCAGCGTAATTTTGTCAGTGCGATTCATAGTGAATCACCGCGGCAGGTTCATCAGCAAGCAGGCCCACAGTTATCCTTGCAGGTAGGTTCGAGCTTCCCACAGTTCCGGAAAGAATTTCTTGTCCAGCGTAAGCTTCAGATATGAAGACCCGGTGCTTCCCCCGGTCCCCATGCGAATTCCGATTGTCCGTTCCACCATCTGAATGTGCCGCAGCCTCCAGCTCACCACCAGCTCGTCGAATTCGGTCAGGCGCTCGCACACATCGATCCAGTCGCGATGATTCTTTTCATCCGTGTACAAAGCATGAATCGCCAGCGCCCGCGCTTCGAAAGTCGCAGCCTCGCTGGCATCGCCCCCGGAATCAGCCAATAGACCCAGCGCCTTCAACGCCGCAAAGAAAACATCACGCAGCGAAGGCTCGCGCAGCCGACGATCCAAGATCTTGTGCGTCTCCGGAGTCAGCGCGTGATACCGCAGCATCTTTTCGTCTTTCAGCCCGCACAAAAATTCGATCTCCCGGAATTGCTCGGATTGAAACCCGCTCGCCGGAGCCAACTTCTCCCGGAACGCCAGAAAATGCGTCGGCAGCATCGTCTCCAAAATCGTAAATTGCTCCACCAGGACCCGCATGATTTCCGTGCACCGCCGCAGCAAACGCGCCGCCTCGTACACTTCGTCGCGCGCCTCCGGCCGTGCCGCCGCAACCTTCAAATTCGCCACTACCGCGTCCAAATCGTGCAGTAATTCCTTGAACCACAATTCGTAAGTCTGATGCACCACGATGAACAGCAATTCATCGTGATGTTCCGGCGACGACTCCGGAGCCTGCAATCGCAGCAACTCTGGAATTTTCAAATACGAGCTGTAAGTTAGCTTCGGCTCTGTTTCATCAACCGCTGGAGCCATCGCAGCATCGCCACTCTGCGTCGAAAATCCCGCCGGACACCCTGACGCGGAGCTTCGAACTTCGGCCGCCGCCTCACCTCGACTGTCGGCCACGAAAGTCGCAGCGCCAGCCGGAATCGGCTCAATGTCCAACCACCGCTTCGCATTCCTGAAAAGCAATTTCGCCTTCACGTCCTCCGCCAACCGGCTTCCGCGAATCAAAGCCCCCACTCGCTGCTCGCCCAAAGGAAACGGATAATCCGACCCCAGCACCACCCGGTCCGCGCCCATCTTCTCCACCAAGAATTCCAGCGTCGCCGTATCAAACACGGCCGAGTCCATGTAAAACCGGTCCAAGTAATGGCTTGGCGCAAACTCCGAGACCCCCCGCGCCACCGGATGATGTTTCCAGGCGTTCTCCAGCCTCCCCAGCAAGAACACAAACGCCCCGCCGCCGTGCGCAAAACAAATCCGCAAATTCTTCGGCAATTTATCGAACGAGCCGCCCACGATCATCGAAACCAGCGCCAGCTGTGTTTCCGCCGGCATGCCCACCGTCCACGGCATCATGTATTTGGGCATGCGCGGCGCCGCCATCATGTCCCACGGATGCACCAGCACCGCCGCGCCTTCCTGCGCGCAGTGCCGCAGAAAATCCAGAATCCCCGGATCGTCAAGATTCTTTTCGCCCACATGATTCCCGATTTGCACGCCCAGGTGCCCGGCTCGCATGCAACGCGTAAGCTCCGCACACGACGCAGCAATATCCTGTAGCGGCACCTGGCACAGCGCCTTCAGCCTGCCGCCGCTTGGTGCACAGAATTCCAGCGCCGCATCATTAAAATACTTCGCGCAATCCAGCGCATTCTTCGCCTCGCGCCCGTACGCAAACAGAACCGGCGTCGCCGAAACAATTTGCGTGGCAATGCCGTCGCGATCCATGTCTTCCAACCGCACCTGCACGTCCCAGCACGCCGAAGTAATTTTACGAAACTCGCGGTCTCCGAGCATGATCACCGCTTTGCCCGGCTCGGTGTGTTTGATCCAAGGCCAGTCCGGCGTGCCGTACCGCGCCGCCAAATCCGGCCAGGCCTTCGGGAAAAAATGTGTGTGAATGTCGATTGCGTTCATGGATTCCAAAAAACTAATTTACCTTGGGGCAGGCTTACCAGGATGGACGGTCCCGCAGTTCGGACACTTCCGCAATTTTTCGTCGCTGTAAAAATTCGCAAAAAGCGGCGGCAAATCTGTAACGATGCTCTTCAACGTCACTTCCGCGCGATGCACCAGATGGTGGCACTTTTCGCAGTACCACTCGAATCCGTCTTTCGCCCCCTCCGGCCGCGGCATCTCTACCACCACTCCAATCGTCCCGTGCGCGTGCCGCTGCGGAGAATGCCGCATGTGTTTCGGTAGCAGAAAAATCTCACCTTCTTTAATCGGGATTTCCACCGGCGGCTTTCCTGGCGCCTCCATCACTCGAATAAAAATATCGCCCTTCAGCTGGTAGAAAAATTCCTCGGTCGGGTCGTCGTGATAATCCACGCGCTGGTTGGGCCCGCCCACCACTGTCACGATCATTTCGCCGTCGTCCCAAACCTGCGCGTTGCCCACCGGCGGTTTCAACTTGTCGCGGTTAGCATCAATCCACCCCTGAAAATTGAACGCCTTCAGTGATTTGATCGACGGCATCTAAAACTCCTTAAACTTTCGGCAGCGGCTTGTAAGCGATCGCCTTCATCTCAATTAGCAAATGAGGATGCGGCAGTTGATGCACCGCCACCGTAGTCCGCGTCGGGCCTTCCTCATCGAAAAATTGCGCGTACACCTGGTTGTATCCCACGAAATCTTCCATGTTCACCAGGTAGCTGCAAATTTCCACCACGTCCCGCAGGTCGGCGTTCACGCTGGCCAGAATGTCGCGAATATTTTCGATCACCGCGCGCGTCTGCACCCGGATGTCCAGCTGCATGCCGCCTTCTTTATCCGGCTCCGCCCCCGCAATCGAATTGTCTGCACGCCGCGAACTGGTCCCGGATACGAACAGATAATCTCCCGCCCGCTTCAAATGCGGAAATCGCCCGCGCGGTGTCGCCTTGCCCGCCACGATTTTGCTTTCGGTGTTCATCGTCGTTCTTCACAACTTAACGCAAATGTTGTTGAGTTCGGAATAAAAATTCAAGGAATGCATGCCGCCCTCACGCCCAATCCCGGAAAGTCCCACGCCGCCAAACGGAGTCCGCAAATCCCGCAGAAACCAGCAATTCACCCAGGTGATTCCCGCCCGCAGCTGCTCAGCCACCCGATGCCCGCGCTTAATCTGACTGGTCCACACCGAAGCCGCCAATCCGTAACGCGTATCGTTCGCCTTCACGATCGCTTCCTCTTCGGTATCGAATGGCGCCACATGGCACACCGGACCAAAAATCTCTTCCTTCACGCACCGCGCCGATTCCCCCAGGCCCGTCAGAATCGTCGGCTCAATAAAGTAGCCGCCGTCGCGCGCGTCACCGAAACGCGGGCTCCCTCCGCCCGTCACGACGGTCGCTCCCTCTTTCCGCGCCAGCTCGTAATATCCCAAGACTTTTTCGCGATGCGTCTTCGAAATCAACGGCCCGGTCGTAGTGGCCTGCTCCGTCGGCCATCCCAATCGCAACGCTTCCGCCTTGCCCTTCAGCGCCGACACAAATCTCTCGAAGATCGGCCGCTCCACATAAATTCGTTCTGCACAAAGGCACACCTGACCGGTATTCATAAAAACCGCTTCCGCCACGCCCACCACGGTCTCTTCGAAATCGCAGTCCGCAAAGACGATCACCGCATTCTTGCCGCCCAACTCGAACGAAACCGGCTTCACGCTATCCGCCACGCGACGCATAATCGCCGCGCCGGTGCTCGATTCCCCCGTAAAAGTAATCGCATCGACGTCAGCATGCGCCGTCAAAAACTCTCCCGCCGAATCGCTGCCGAATCCGTGCACCAAATTGAATACGCCCGCCGGCACCCCGGCCGCATGCATCACTTCCGCCAGCAAAGTCGCGCTCGCCGGCGTTTCCTCCGAAGGCTTCACCACCACGCTGTTCCCGCACGCCAAAGCCGGCGCAACTTTCCAGGTCAACAGCAGCAGCGGCAAATTCCACGGCGTGATGATTCCCACCACGCCCAGCGGTTTGCGCACCGCATAGTTCAACGCTACCGATCCGTCCGCCGCTTCCGTGCGAAACGATTCCAGCGGCGCCGTCTTCACCAAATCCGCAAACACCCGGAAATTCGCCGCGCCGCGCGGAATGTCGATTCGCGTAGCCAGTGACACCGGCTTTCCCGTGTCGCTCACCTCTGCCGCAACAAAGTCATCGAATCGCGCCTCGATCCCGTCCGCGATTTTATGTAGCAGCGCAGCCCTCCGGGCCACGGAGAATTTTCCCCATTCGCCACTCCGCGCTTTCCTCGCCGCCGTCACGGCCTCGTCCACCATGCCGCGGTCCGCTTCCGACACTTGTCCAATGACCGCGCCGTCCGCGGGATTTACATCCGGAAATTCGCGCGGTCCGCGAACGAAGCGTCCATCTATATAGTTTTGAAATAATTTCACGAAAAGTGTGATCCGCCGGTCCGCATTCTTACGGCGCCGGCTCTGCGTTCAGGCGGGATCTGCCTAATACCATATCAAAATTTCAACACCCGGCGCTGCTTTCGCGTCCCAGCGAAATCGCTCATCAGCCAAACGCGCTCAGCAAATGCTACTGGTTGCTGGTCGGCGGCGGAGTCGCCGGATTTCCAGAAGCCACCTGCTTCCCCGAAGGCAGTTGCCCCGCATCCCAACCCCCGCCCAAGGCCTCCACCAGCTGCACGCTTGACGTCATCTGCTGAATCCGCAGATTCACCGCCGTCTGCTTATTGCTCAACAACGAAGTCTGCGCCGTCAGCACGTTCAAATACGGATCGATCCCCAATTTATACCGGTCGGTCGCCACTTTCAGCGTACGCTCCGCCGAATTCACCGCCGTATCTTGCTGCTGAATCTCAATCGATAGCAGCCGCAAAGCGACCAGATTGTCTTCTACCTGCTGAAACGCGGTCAGCACCGTCTCGCGATAATTCGCCACCGTGGCGTCGTACTGTGCCCGGAATTGCTGCACCGTGCCTTTGCGCAATCCGCCGTCGTAAATCGTTTCTGAAACCGCCGGACCCACCGCGAAAAAGCGGCTCGGCCAGGTGAACCAACTCGTGAAGGAATGCGACTCCAGTCCCGCCGCTGCGCTCAACGTCAAGGTCGGATAATAAGCCGTCAACGCCACGCCAATCTGCGCGTTAGCTTGCTCCATCAATCGCTCGTTGGCTGCGACGTCCGGTCGGCGCTCTAGCAGCTGCGAAGGAACCCCCAACGGAATCGCTGGTGGATTCGACTTCAATGGCTCAGCTGGGATGGAAAACGTGGAAGCCGGCTGGCCCACCAGCATCGCGATGGCATGTTCGAACTGCCCGCGCATAATTCCCAGGTTGGTGTCTTGCGCCTGCGTGGATTCCAGCTGCGTCTCGGCTTGCGCCACTGATTCGTCCGAGTCGATTCCGGTATCGTAGAGCGCCTTGGTCAGATTCAGCGATTCTTGAAATGCAATCACCGTCGAATCCAACAGTTGTTTTAGATCGTCTTGCCCGCGCAGCTGAAAATAATCCACGGCCACTTCCGCGTGCGCCGTCAGCCGCACGTTTTCCAGGTCCGCTTCGCTGGCCTGTGCTGCCGCGGCTTGCCCTCGCACCTGGTTTCGCACCCGGCCCCAAAGGTCCGGCGTCCAGCTGGCATCGAAAGGCAAATCAAATAGCGAACTCGTTCCCGCGCCCGTCGCCGTTGCAGATAATCCCGCTTCGGCTGGCTGCCTGCTCGTGGTGATTTGCGGACCCACCGTCACCGTCGGGTAGTAAGCGGCGCGCGCCTGCTTCACCAGCGCCCGCGCCGCGAAATAACTGGCCATCGCCGACTGAATATTCTGGTTCGAGATGTTGACTTGCTCTTCCAGCGCATTCAGCTGGGGATCGTTGAAAGCTTCCCACCATTTTCCGTGCAGCATGGCGTCCTGGGGCTGCGCCACTTTCCAGCCGTCCGTTCTGGAGAAATCCGCGGGTGTCAACTCCTTATAAGCCTGCGGCGTTTGCACCGTGGGCTTCTGGTACTTCGGCCCCACCGTGCATCCCGCAAACGTCAACGCGGCGATCAGCGCCGTCGCCGCAATCTGCTGCTTTCGATAACCACGACCGAATGAATTATTAATTGTGTTCATAAGCATATTCTCTAAACGATTCGTGTCCCAAGCGATCAACCCAAATTCTCCTGAGGTGTGGTGGTGGCCCCGATTCTCCGGCTACGCCGGCTGGCCCAGCGCAGCCGCATCCGGTCCAGATACAAATAAACCACCGGCGTCGTATACAGCGTCAGCATCTGGCTCACAATCAACCCGCCGATAATCGTGACGCCCAATGGCCGCCGCAATTCCGAACCGGTCCCGGTTCCTAACGCCAGTGGCAGAGCGCCGAACAGCGCCGCCAGAGTCGTCATCAAAATCGGCCGGAACCGCAAAATACACGCCTGAAAAATCGCATCTCCCGGACTCTTGTGATCCGACGTTCCGCCGCCAAGGCGAAATCGATCATCAAAATCGCGTTCTTCTTCACGATGCCAATCAGCAGAATCACCCCGATCACCGCGATGACGCTCAGATCGATGTGGAAGATCAGTAGCGCCAGGAACGCTCCCACGCCCGCCGAAGGCAGCGTCGACAAAATCGTGATGGGGTGAATGAAGCTCTCGTACAACATTCCCAGCACGATATAAATCGCCGCCAGCGCCGTCAGCAGCAAATATACCTCGCCGGATAGCGACGCTTGGAACGCCGCCAGTGCTCCCGAAAACATCCCCTTAATCGTGCTCGGCATGCCCATTGCCGTTTGCATCTGAATGATCGCCGCAGATGCGTCGCTCAAAGCGACGCCCGGGGCCAGATTGAACGAAATCGTCACCGATGGAAACTGGGTCTGATGATTCACCGAAAGCGCCGCGGTCTTCGGCGCGTAATGCGTGATCGCATTCAACGGCACTTCCTTGCCCTGCGAAGGCCGCACATAAATATCGTTCAGCGAGGAAGGGTCTTGCCAGAACTGCGGCGCCACTTCCATCACCACATGGTATTGGTTCAGCGCCGTATACATCGTCGAAACCTGCGCTTGCCCGAACGCCTCGTACAAAGTGTTGTCGATCATCTGCGGCGTAATTCCCAGCCGCGAAGCCGTGTCCCGGTCGTACACCAGCGACGCCTGCAAGCCGCTGTTTTGCTGGTCGGAATTTACGTCAGTCAGCATGCGCTGCTTCTTCATCTGGGAGAGCAGTATCGGCCCCCACTTCACCAGATCGTCCAGGCTGTCGCTCTGAATCGTGTATTGATACTGCGCGTTGCTCGACCGGCCGCCGATGCGCAGGTCCTGGCCTGCCTGCAAAAACAATGTCGCTCCGGGAATCGAAACCAGTTGCGGCCGCAGCCGGTCTACCACCTGGCTCGCGCTGATCTTGCGTTCGCTCAGCGGCTTCAGGGCCAGAAACACCGAGCCGGTATTCACCGCTCCAGAGCCCCCAGTGAACGCGGCCACGTGCAGCACCGCCGGATCCGTTTTTATTTTTTGTACGAATTTCAGCGTCAGGTCTTGCATCGCCTGGAACGAAATATCCTGTGAGCCCTGAATCCCGCCGAAGATGCTGCCATTATCCTGCTCCGGGAAAAATCCCTTAGGCACGATGTAAAACAGCACCCCGTTCACAATAATCGTCAGAATCAATACCGCCAGCGTGATACCCGAATGTTGCAGCACCCAGGTCAGCGTCCGCTCGTAGAACGAGAGCATCGATTCAAAAAACTTCTCGCTCAGGTTGTAAAGCTTTCCGTGCTGCTCGCCTTCATGATTCTTCAGCAGCCGCGAGCACATCATCGGCGTCGTGGTCAGCGATATCGCCAGCGAAACCAGAATCGCCACCGACAGCGTCACCGCGAATTCGCGGAACAACCGCCCCACGATTCCACCCATCAGCAGGATGGGAATGAATACCGCCACTAGCGAGATAAATTCCCGAAGCTTGTCCATCAGCGCTATGGTTTCAAGCCCCATTTGTTTTGCAAGTTCAAATACCTTGATCGTCTCCACTTAGTGTCCTCTTATTAGGCGTTACTTTTTCTAAACTCAGCAGCATCATGCTTAAGCTGAGTTGCTTTTGCTTCGCCGATTCCTTCTACAGAAGATAACTCTTCTATAGTTTTTGCTAAAACGTCATCGATGCTCTTAATTCCGGCCGCTTTTAGTTTTTCAACTGTCGTTTCACCCACACCACGAACTTTAAGAAGTTCTGTGATTAGAGGGATCTTCTCCTGCAGCCGCATTGGCCACATCATCCGCAGTCTTTCTCAGAAACTCGGAGAGCCGCCATTTCCATTTTCAAGCGAGCTTCAGCAAGAGATTTCGCATCCCCTGCTCCCGTGCCCACAGATCTTGCCACCGCAGGCAGCTTCGCTTTGGGGAAGAGGTTTGCCGCTGATTTCGTATTGTTTGATAAGATCTTTAACCGTATCGAGAAGCTTTTGACCTTTTTCTTTATCGTAACCAGGAATAAGAGCTAAATCATCAATTGAAGCCCTTGCAATTTCTTGAAGAGATCCAAAGCCAGACTGATAAACATTCTGCGCCATGGTTTCGCTGATTCCGGGAATAAGCATAAGATTGAAAATAGCTTCTTGTGTTTTGGCTTGAACTTTCGTCTCGCTCAAAATGTCTAATTTCCAACCCGTAAGTTTTGCTGCAAGTCGAACGTTCTGACCTTTTTTACCGATAGCCAATGAAAGTTGATTGTCAGGAACAACGATTTCCATTTCTCTAGAGCCTTCATCAATAATAACTTTGCTGACTTCGGCAGGAGCTAAAGCATTACAAACAAATCGTGTTTGATCTTCATGCCAGGGAACAATATCAATTTTTTCGCCTTTAAGTTCTTGAACAATATTTTGAACGCGACTGCCCTTCATTCCAACGCAAGCTCCAACCGGATCAACCGTGGGATCTTTGCTCGATCACGGCAACTTTAGCGCGACTTCCAGGTTCGCGAGCCGCCGCCTTGATTTCAACAATGCCGTCGTAAATTTCCGGAACTTCCATTTCAAAAAGTTTCACAAAATAACGTTCGTCAGCGCGGGACATAATAATTTGAGGACCTCTCAAACTTTGTCGAACATCGGCGATATAACCTTGAATGCGATCTCCTGGTTTAAAAATTTCACCGGGAATTTGTTCGCGCTGAGGGAGATAAGCTTCGGTGCGACCTAAATCGACAACGATAGCTCCTCTTTCAACACGTCTAGCAATACCACTTGCGATTTCGCCTTTACGCTCTTGAAACTCAGTGTAAATGATATCTCGTTCGGCATCACGAACTCGACCGACTATGATTTGTTTTGCTGTTTGCGCAGCGATTCGTCCCAATTGCGAAGAATCTAATTTAATACCTAAGCTATCACCAATTTGAACTTCGGGATCAAGTTTGCGAGCGTCGTCTAAAAGAATGTCTGTGTCTTCAACGTCAATTTCATCAACAACGTTTCGGAATTCAAAAAGTTCCACTTCACCCGATTCTTCGTTGAATTGAGCTTCAATTTCTTTATTCACGCCGAATTTTTTTCTGGCGGCAGTCTCCATAGCCATTTCTACGGCTTCGATGATGACTTTTTTGTCGATCCCTTTATCTTTACCAACTTGATCGATCATCCGTGTCAGTTCAGAAAATAAATTATCAGCCATTATTTTTTCCCTTCTTTGGCTGGTACCGCCGGTGCGTCACCTTTATTTCGAAATCCATATAAGCCTTGACCACATTATCAAAGGGGACGACCACTTCGCGTCCTCCGTCTTCAGTGAGTTTCAAGGTTGTTCCATCAAATTCTTTTATCAAACCTTTAATATTTCTTCTCTTCTCATAAAATGGCTCAGACCCATTCCACGTGGAGAGCGCATCGCGCGTCGTCACATGAATTTTTTCACCCAACGCCCTTTGAAAATGCTCGGGTCGGCTTAAGCTACGGTCCAAACCTGGGCTACTCACTTCGAGTTCATATCTCCCGCCTGAAATCAGATCTTCTACATCCAAAAGGGGATTCAGGAGGCGGCTGGTTTCAACACAGTCGTTAATTCCGACTTGACCATCGGGCTTTTCAATACTCACTCGAAGAGTTCTTCCGACAAACTCTATGTCGTAAACGGTGTATCCGCTTTTCTCAATGAGAGGCGTTATTAAGTCCTCAACTTTTTTTAAATCCATAAATCTACAAATCCAAAAACTTATGTCTCGCAAAAAAAAAGGGCCCACCGGACCCAATTTGCTTGATTCAAATTGTGGGAAGAACCTATCAAAACTATTAGGGATTTGCAATATTTAGTTTCATGCAGACAGCATCGGATCCATCGGGGTAATAGGCTTTACGGGTGGCCGATACGGCAAAACCTATTTTCTTATAGAGAGTTAGCGCACCTTCATTAACATGGCTCACCTCAAGATAAACCGTCGAACCCTTGAGGAAGTTGGCCAAGAGCGTGGGAGATAAGCTTTAGACCAATGCCTTTTCTCTGGTATTCGGCTGAAACGCCGACGGTCATAATTTCTGCTTCGGAGCCATTTTTTCGAATAAAAATATAACCTGTAATAACTACCTTATCTAAAGAGACCCAGCCCAAACTCAAAGGATTTTCGATCTCAGATTGAATGGCATTTCGTGTCCAAGGATTTCCCTGAACTGAATTATTGATTTTAAAAATCTCTTTAACGTCGTCTTTATTGATTGGACGAATTGTCGTTGGCATGGATCGGAACTCCGCTCACTAAATTTTTAACTTTATGTTTTTTTCGAAGAATATCAAGCCAGTCTCTCAAGCGATCTTCGGCATTTTTTCTTCCAAGATATTTTTTAATATTTGTCTTTAAATCCATCAAAATCAGTGGTCCCAAATTTAATTCGGTTATTATTGTAATAATCTCTCGCCTCGTCGTCACTCACTTGAACAAAACTTGAATTGGATTTGTATTTTATAAATCGATTGGCCCTTAATTTTCGGCCGATCATTTCTCGAAGTTGGGATTCGCTAAATCCTAGGTCATTCCATCGTGATTTCACAACAGGATGATTTTTCAACTTAGATTTTATAGACTGAAAACTTTCATCCACTTCAGCTTCAGAAACTTTTGCCACCCCAAAAACATCAGCTTCGTCTCGAACCATCCATTCTATTAGAAGGCGATTGAGTTGATTTGCAAATTCTTCCGTCCCATATTTTAGTTGAGTGCTCGCATCTTCATTGTAAAGAAGGTGATCAAGCAAAGAGCTCGCCTTGAACATCGCGAGTGGTAAGCACTCGCCCTTCAATTCCACCCACAACTTTCATGACCAGTTGCCGCGAAGCATTTGCATTTGCACTTATTAAAATTACAATGACAACGATGTATCGAAACATACCTTAAGCATGCCTAATTTCTTACCCAAACTCAAGTCCTGCAAAATGGCCTGAAAAACCTCTCGCGCGAAATAAAAGGCACCTGAGAAAAAATTTATCCGGCCCACCGGACAAATTCTTGTTAAAAGGTAACAGGTACCTAAAACAAGGGCTGCTGAAGCAGCCCCTGTAATAGACTTTTCTAATTTAGATAATTCTTAGAATAGGAATCTAACGTTCAAAGTTGTCATTGAGTAGCTTAGGGACTCAATGGGAGAACCGTAGATGGGGCCGTAAAGACCATAAGCCAAGGGATTATCGGTCCAGTAACTAATGTTCCAAAGATATTTAAACTGCAGACCTAAAATTACGCTCTTCGAAAGGTTCAAGTCGAGACCAGCGAGTAAGACCTGCGTTGAATGCATTAGAACCAGTGGGTGTACCGTAAGTGTAACCGTAGTCAACGAGGTCATAATAATTACGTCGAGCATAATCAACAACCGCACCAACCACTGGAGTTAAAGATCCGAAAGTGAATGGTGTGTATCTAAGACCTAAGGAGAAATCATATTGATCCATTCCTTTGACTAAGGTTCCGCCGAAACAGAAGGGGCAAAAATAAACGTTGTTGATTGCAAATTTGGAATAATCAAATTCTGATTGAAGAGCTAAATGATCTGCAAATTTATATGTTCCAACGGCACCAAGAGAATAATATGAAGTTACGTTTCCGATGGAGGGATAAGATGGAAGACCACCTTTAGCACCAACTGAAAAACGTTTGATATCTTCTTCTTTAACTTCAGGATTTTATCTGGCTTGGCTTTTGTTTCTCCGGCCATCGCAGGAGCCGCCACTAGGTATCTGAATCTTTCATCACTTCAACTTGAGCAACCGGGGCTGCAGTAGGGGCAGCTGATACTGTACCAGCTGCGGGACTCGGCGAACCGGAGTGCGGGACCTGCTCAGCAGTGAACAGGTCAACAACGGGCACGAGCAGCTGCAGGCGCAGGAGTAGCGCAGCTACTGGCGCAACGACGGGCACTACTGCAGCTGCGGGGCCGAAGCAGGAGTTGGTGCAGGTTGTGGATTTAAAATTCGATTGGCTCGATCTTTTTCAGCGGTCAATCGATCGTCTTCAAGTTTTTCAATAAGTTTAGATTCAGTTTGATGTTCTAAATCTTGACGTTGTTGACGAAGTTGTTCTGAACGAGGTTCAGGAACGCTTGCGCATCAACATTAGTTGTGGGCTGAACTTGTGCGCCACAGCAGAGGAGGAGCCACTTGCGAAGGCTGTGCAGCCGCCATCTGAGCTTGAGTCGGTTGCAAAATAAAAATAGGTTGATATGTAGGCATTGTCGCTTGAGCAGCGTGCAGGCCGATTCGCCTAAAACAGGAGCGTCTAACTCTTCATCTTTTGCGGCTTGAACATTTCTAGCTTGAACGGGCTCAGTATTAATGTGGGAAACATTTGATTCTGTTTGAGCCACTTTAACATTCTTAGCCATGGCCTTTTTCTGAGCTGCTACTTTAGTAGCCTGACTTGTCGTTGAATTTGCGCTGGCTTTCCGTATCTTCTTATGTACAACTTTTTTGGGAGGAGTTGCCGGAGCATCCTCTTGTTTTAATCTGTGCCTTTAAAGCGTCATTATAATCGGACTCTTGAGCAAAACCATTGCTCGAGACCACAATAAATGCCGCGACCAAAATCATTCCAAAACGTACAAACTGCATTGATAACTCCTAGGAAAAAGTTCCTCGTGAGTTCTGAGCAAGGGATATGCCTTTGAGGTCAAATTTACGGAGATTGGTTTAACTCTCTGATATAAACTGGAAATATTTAATTCCAAAAATGTGGGTTTTGAGATTTCGATCAAAAAAGTGATGAAGAACGTCATTTCGGTAACCATTTTTCGGTCACTCTCCGCTATAAAAGATCTATCTCCTTGACTTCGATGCCGATCAACTCAGCTATAGTTAACTGTGCAATCAGAAAGCCACATTCTAAACTCAAAAATGGGTCACTTCGTAAAACAATTTTGGGACCATCATGTAATAAATTTCCACTCATTGGCCCCAGGGCCTAATAGCTTCCAGTAGAACTTTGGCACCGCCCTTGCTCATGTAAGCCCTTGGGTTTCCAATTTTGTTTGGTTTTGTGAGCTCCCCCTACCCTTCCCCCTCAGCTTGCAAGATTAAAGGAAGTTAGAAACCCTTTTTTTTTCTCCAAATCAAAAACCCCATTGAGAAGTGTCAAAAATTTAAAATGAAGTTCAACAGTTTAAGTCAAATTTTGTCCAAAAGTTGGACATATTTTTCGCTTTTCCTTGGCTTACCCTTTGGTCCATTCATCTTAAATGTAAATCCAAAATACAATTATAAGTGAAGGGCCTGTAGGATGTAGTCGACAAACAGAGGCCCTACGAATAGGGGGACGTTATGACTACATTTACAAGGGCCAGGTTCTTGGTTCCGGCACTAGCACTAGGGCTGCTGGGTTGCCAAACAGGAAGCCAAAGCACACCGACAGTCACTACAAGCTCAGATCTATCTTCCTTTGATAAGGCGACGACACTTTGCCAGCCTATGGGTGGAGGGTATCAGTCTATTTTCGGGTCTGAAACCAGTGGTCTTCAAGGCAGGCTCTACGCCATGGCTCCAGCTAATTTTGGAGTGTATGACCATGTGGCCGATTACATCACCTACGGAATCGACACCGGGGAAGATGTATTCCTTAATGACCTTAAATGTTCCTACTCGAGATTTTACGGAAGGATTTCCCAATGCCAATGGCCAACTCCTCACTTTCAATGGATCAGTACTCCTAGAATGGTTTGCTCTTTTTATGGAGAGCGAAATTCAATTAGGGCCCCAGGATGCGCCAGGGTCTTATCAGCTTGCACTTTTAGCTGACGATGGAGCGGTCTTGAGTATCAAAGCTCCGGGAAATGATTCTTTCGTTCAATTTATTAATGACGATGGAACACACCCGACGACAATGGCTTGTGCTACGACGCCTTTAGTGCTTAACAGTTACGACACTGTTCCGATGCAATTGGAATATTACCAGGGCCCACGCTACCAAATTGCTCTTCAATTATTGTGGAGACCATGGCCTACATCGGGCTCTGCTGTTGACCCACTTTGCGGGACTTCGGGGAACTATCAGTTTTTTGACCCGGACAATATTCCTTCTACTCCCGAGCAAAATTACCTGAATCTAGAATCTCGTGGATGGAAACCACTGACGTCTTCGAACTATGTTATCCCCAATGGCGGTTCGAATCCGTGTAACACCACTGGCTTCAATAACAACTAGTTAGAGCTTCAAGGTTAGAGTGCCAGGTTTCTAGGGGAGCCTGGCACTTTTTTTAAAATAAACTTTCGCGCACAATTGGGTCGCTGAATTTCCAAACGACACTGTCGATGAAGTAGTGATGAATATTTAGAAAAATATTGGCGGCAGCGAAGAAAAATAAAAGATTGAAATGGGATTGAGTATTTAAGGCGCCATCGGCGATTTCTGGCAAGCCTTCAAAAAACAAAAAACCAAGAGCACAAATTCCGATTACTTTTAAAAACCCCACGGAAAATCTTGCTTTCTCGTCTCGGCGATTTGCAGGAGTCGATTTTGAAGTTTCTAAACGATAAGCAAAGGGCAAGTACTGTAGGGAATGGAAAAAAGGAATGGCGAGCCAGAAATAACTCACCGACCCGAAAATAGGAACAAACCATGTTAGAAATACGATCCAAGGAATGAGAAAATTTAAACTCGGGAGGGTCCCCTTCTCTTGAAATTTTTGTAACATATCGAATAAACTGCGGCGACAAAGGAAACAGCACTCAAAATATAAAAGGCCCCGATAAACCAACTCGGAAAATGTATCGGGATTCGCGGAATATCGAAGGCCTGGAATCGTGAATTCGTTGCGGCTAAGGTGTAAAATAAATTAAGACCGCCAAGAATATAGAAATGCCAAAGCAAAATTTTTCTTTGCTTTTGATCTATAGAATAATTGTCGTAGCGCGAATAGACCATCATGCATCCAAATATTTGCTTAAGATAATGCCACCCCACCGACGTGGCCATAATAACGACCGACCAACCCAAGATTGTTATGCCGCTTACAGAATAATATGCGATACCAAATGCCGCCATAAGAGCGAGTGGTACAAAAATAAGTGAAAACCAATGGGAAAGAATAAACGCTCGCCCGCGCCCGTAACCAAATTTATATGAAATTATAAAATGGGGGTAATTTACAAAGAGGGTCAGAGTCGCAAATAATCTTGAAATCGAAAGCATGTATCCAGAAACACGCATCGATCTATTTATAAAAAGATTTCCAAGAATTACTAAGACAAAGAAGAAAAGACTAGCCCCACCCAACAACCAAAAATCGGCTTGCCGACTCACAATGGCTTGCGAGGGAAATTTTCGCTCAGTTTCGGGCATCTTAAAAACTACGGCAGCATTAGCTTCCACTCTTAAAGTTTATCACAAGGTTCCGAATACAAATCCTTGAGAAACAGAACTAGACTTAAAGCTGGCGCTCTAATCCGTACTTCTTTAAAAGTCCTTTTTTGTTCGATTAGACACTGCTATGCTTTTTTTGAGGAAACATGACACTAAGACAAAAGATCATCAGCGTTTTCATCCTATTTAATATTTTGACTGCCTTAATTGCCCCAGAAAAGGCCCTTAGTATGCAAAATCGCATTCAAGCTTTCTTTTTTTATTATGGTAATTGGTCTCGCCTCCAGCAAAAGTCGGGCTCTCTTTGTTCCCGAACCCAGAAGACAAATGGTCTACTACCGAATCGACGTGATGTTTGATGACTTCACAATTTATAGATGGCGACGTCCCTATCCCACTACTTGGGGCTTGTTTACAGACAGCTCTGCTACGCTTGGCAAAAATATGATTTGGCAGGTAAAAATATGGAACTCCCATTTCTATGGGATGACATCGTTAATTTCATAACCCATCAGGATTTTATAACTAAACCCATTAAGAGAGTACGCCTCGCAAAGATGGTTGCACCTTGGCCTGCGCCCAAGACTGAGGGCTTTCCTTTCACCGAGGTCGAAGACCTCCATTATACAGATGCAACAGTTTTTGTTTATGATTTTGAGGCAAAAAAATATCTATGAAAAATATATGGAAAAAGGTCGTCGACGGCTGGACTCATTTTTTCTTCGATACGACGTCGCCGGCAACTCTTGGCTTGTATCGTATTGGTTTTGGATTCGTTGTCTTTCTTTCAAACTTAGGGCGTTTTCCAAGCCGAGATATTTTTTACGGAGAAAATGGAATTGTTCGCTTCGAAAGTATGAGCCACATTTTTCCTCACGTTCATCCCTGGCTTTATTTCAGGTGGCTCCCCCAATCTGAACCTGCCCTGGCATATTTTTTTATTGCTCTTCTTATCGTCAATATAATGTTCATTTTAGGATTATTTTCTAAACTTTCCTCGATTCTCCTTTTCTTAGGGATCGTTTCGTTGAGCAATCGAAACATTTATGCCGACAATGCTGGAGATTGTGTTCTGCGATTAAATTTGTTTTATCTCTTGTTTACAAATGTAGGAG
>CAWIEL010000088.1:0-18902 GCA_963835025.1 uncultured Acidobacteriota bacterium | reverse complement strand
TGCTGCTGGGCTTTCTCGCTGGACTTGAGAAATTCCGCGCACTTGGCCGATGGTTTCGCAGAGCCGGGCACATCCGAAGCACATGCAGCTCCTGTGCGAGTGAAATTATCCCGCTCGCGCCACAGACTTTCACCGGGAAGGAAATTATGTTCGAGGCCGGTGCGGACCATTTGCTTCAGGTCCGCATAACTCAGGGCGTATGTTTCGACGGCGCGCACGTATTCATTCGTGAGGTTGCTGCGTGACACTCCCTCGTCGTCGGATGAAAGCGCGACCGGTACGTGGAATTTGCGATAGATGGGGAACGGATGATCCTTGCCGGTCACGCCGAGAATTACGTCGTTGCTGGTGAGATTGATTTCCACCATTACGTGTTTGGCGGCCATTTCCTTGAGCAATTCGTAGGGGCGGTCTTCGTGCATCACGTCCACGCCGTGGCCGATGCGCTCGGCGTGGCCGTCCTCGACGGCGAGGCGAATGTGGCAGCACAGCCCGTCCGGCGGGACAAGGCCTTCGGCGAGTTCGCCGGCGTGCAGGCTGATATGAACCTTGGGATAGAGTCCGTGCAGGAAGCCGATCATTTTCATTTGTAATGCATAGTCGGCCATTGCGGTCGTTCCGTTTTCAGCCATTACGATATTGATGCCTACGAAGCGGGGATCGACCGAGGCCACTTCGAAACCCAGCAGCGTTTGCGCGAAGACCTGCTCCTTCGGAAAGCCGCGCAGGACCTGATACAAGAATCGCATCGTTACCTTGCACGCGGGCGATTCCTGCGGCTGGCCGCAGTGTTCGCGAACGCGGCGTTGCGGTCCGGCTTCGTCGTATTCGGCTCGGGCCACAGGTATATCGTCGCGCAATCCGCGCGCCAGCAGGTCGGTACGAAACTGGGCCAGATCGTCGTTCCACCCCAGTTCTTTGGCGATGGATGAAGTGCGGTTGAAGTTGGGCGTCACCATCAATTCCACATATTGCTCGTTTTGCGAAGCGGCGCGCGTGGCGACTTCGTCGAGCCATTCGCTGTTGTGGCGTGAGCTGATCCCGCCGAATTTTCCAAACGAATCGAAAAAATGATCGTGGCCGCTGACGCCCGTGGACGGCACGAAGCTGCGCATGGAAAAGGCGTCGATCAAGGCGTCATAGAGATGCTGATCGGAAAAGGCTTGCGCGGCGGGCACCTTACCTTCGCCGCAGACCGGTTGCGGCGGCTCGGATTGCGCGGCGGCTTGCGGTCTGACAAAGGCGTGAGTTGCCAAATCGACGCAAAGTCCGTCTTCCGCACCATCGCGAATAAAAGTTTCGGCGTAAATGCCGCCGCTCAGGTGGTAGTGCAGGTCCGCGCCCTTCGGCATGCGCACGAGAAAAGCGCGCAGGTCCAGCGGATTCGCGCGGGCCGATTCGAAGGCGCGAGCGGCGCGCTGTTCGGGAGACGCCTTTGCAGCCGACGCGGGCTTGGCAGCGGTTTGGGCGCAAAGGTTGAACGCGCAGGGAAGCATGAGAGCCAGGGCGAAGACGCGTGTCCCGGTAAACGAAATACACTTGAGTCTGTCAATTTTCATTTTGGCCCACAGTAGGACAGGTTTCAACCTGTCCGCTTTTGATTTTTGCCGCCCGGACACAAAACCGGACAGGTTGAAACCTGTCCTACTTTTCCTGCGGAATCGTCGATTCGCGCTCGGCCCAATGTGCAACGATGTCGCGAACCACTTTGTCGCCGACAATTTCCGCCGCTTCCAGCGAGGCCAAAACTGCCGGGTAAGCGCGGCCAGTCGTATGGTCCTTCAGGTCCTGCGCGGGCGTCGTGCCGGGCGCTTCGCGGTCATAGTTGCTAACGGTCCGCAATACGAGAACGCGCTTCAGGTCCGCGCGCCCGGCCTGATCGAGAAACGTGAGCGCCTGCAGCGTTCCGGAATCCTCCATCGCGGAAATCATATAATTTCCCTTGCCGCCGGTGAAATAGCGCGTCCATTCGTTGGCCCATTCGTTCATGCGCGTGCCGTGCCAGAACGTGCCGCTGGACATCGTATCGCCGCGCGCCACAAACGGCGGCTTCAGCGCATTTGGAAATCCCGTGTACCCCGCCCGCGCGGCGCGCAGCCCATCCGAATCCACAAGCGGGGTATCTTTCGTAAGCGCGAACGCCCAGCCCGCCAGGTCCTGATTGAGCGTGTAAATTTCGCCTTCCAGTTCGCTGCTGACCGGCTGCTCGTATGGCGTCGCCCTATGCATCGGAACATAACCGGTGGGCCAGTCCTTCGGAATTTCGCGCGCGTCGATCTCATAGGCGATGTCGCCATCGAGCACGTGATTCGCCCATACCGCCGAGCCGAGCGAAACGTCCGCCGGATCGCCGCCGCCGATTCCGGCAATCAACCAATACGCTTTCGAAAGGTCGAAGCGCGGGTCGAGTCCGAGGGCCATTACCGATGCGGCTGCCTTGGCAGTGGCTACTCCTGTGAGCATGCCCAGCACGCCGTCTTTGTTCATCCTTACTTGGTGGTATCCCGCGGGCAGCGGAAAGACTTGATCGAGGTGTTCGCGCTGGACCCATAGGTGATATTCGCCAGGCCTGTCGCCCGTGTCGTCTCCACCCTGGAACATGGCTACCACGACGACTTTCACCTTGATGGGCGCAGCGGTCTGCGCATGGAGGGAGCCCACACAAAACGCAAGCACAATTAGCGTTCGAACAGCACGCCGGAGAAGCAGGTTCACGAATCCCTCCCCTCCCTCTGGACAGAACTCCAGACCGGATGAAATGAGAGTTTACATCACGAAACGCCGCTGCGCCTTTCCGGATACATTCTAAATAGCGATCAATACCATCCTGAACTCTGCGTTGACGCTTTCTCCCGCGCAGCTTATATATGAGCGCGGCCTTGTTCTGCCGAGAGGAGTTGATTTGCTCGAACGCTGGTTCAAGCTGGCCGAAAACAAGACGAGCGTGCGTCAGGAAATGCTCGGCGGCCTGACGACGTTCATGACGATGTCTTACATCATCGTCGTTAACCCGCGGATTCTCGCCGAAGCCGGAATGCCCATTGAGGGCGTCCTGTTCGCCACATGCCTTTCCGCCGCCGTGGCGACGCTGGTGATGGGCCTGTGGGCGAATTATCCAATTGCCCTCGCGCCCGGAATGTCGCTCAACGCTTATTTCACGTACTCCATCGTGCTCGGCAGGGGCGTGCCGTGGCAGACCGCGCTCGGAATCGTATTTATTTCCGGCGCGTTTTTTCTGGCGCTTACGCTCACCGGCATTCGCGAACAAATCGTCAACGGAATTCCCGATTGCCTGAAGTTCAGCACGGCTGCCGGGATTGGGCTGTTCATCGCATTCGTGGGATTACGAAACGCAAAACTGGTGGTGGCGCAGGCATCGACCTTCGTGGGCCTGGGCAGCTTCGCCGATCACGAAGCGCAGATTGCGGCATTCGGACTGATTCTCACGGCGATCCTGATGGTGCGAAAAGTGGGCGGCGCGATTCTGCTGGGAATTGTGGCCACCACGATCATCGGCATGCTTCGCGGCACGAGCCAGTGGCCGACCCATTTCCTTTCGTTGCCGCATCCGGGCGGCACATTTTTGAAGCTCGATCTGCGCGGCGCCATTCACCTGGGCTTGATTGAAATTATCTGCGTATTTTTCTTCGTGGACCTGTTTGACAACGTGGGCACGCTGGTCGGAGTGTGCGAGCAGGGGAAATTTCTGGTGGACGGGAAACTCCCGCGCGCAGGCCGTGCATTGTTAGCAGACGCGATTGGCACCACATTCGGCGCGCTGACGGGAACTTCCACGGTGACCAGTTACATCGAAAGCGCTGCCGGAGTTGCCGCAGGCGCGCGCACCGGACTCGGAAACATCGCGATCGCAGGACTGTTTCTGGTCGCGCCATTTTTCGCGCCGCTGGTGAGCGCAATCCCCTCGTACGCAACCGCTCCGGCGCTGATTCTGGTGGGCGCGCTGATGTGCGGGGCCGTGACGAGTGTAAAATGGGATGATTTCAGCGAGGCGTTTCCCGCTTTCCTGACGATGGTGGCGACACCACTAACGTTCAGCGTGGCCACAGGCCTGAGCCTCGGGCTAATTTCCTTCACAATGATAAAAGTCGGTTCGGGCAGACATCGCGAAATCAGCCCCCTGATCTGGATACTGACTGCGCTGTTTGTTTTGCGTTACGCCTATCTGGCGGTTGGATGAACACCTGGCATGGATCGTGCGTCGCGCTGCGAAAACCCGCCGGCGAGACGCCGGCGCCACGAAATGCGAATCATCGCTGGAAATGCCGCTTAAATCGGAGTCATAGAAATATTCAATTGGACACTCCGAAAGCGCGCATGTACTTTACGAATCGTTAATCTCAGAATTGCTTCAAGAGAAGCAACTCTGGCCTCCCATGTCGACGAAGCAGTAAGGTTCCTGGTCCAGCTGCCAGTTTTTTTGGTAATCCCCGCCAAGTCTGCCGGGTAGTCACTCCCGTTTTCTCGAATGAAAACGTGCATCGCTTTTTGCACGTCATTGTGGATATCTGAGGAGCTACCATGAGCGAGCCCACTTTTAGTCACGCGAACGCGATGAAGAACACGCACACGCGTTTGAAAATCAACGCATTGAATTTTTGGGAGGTTCTGGCACAGGCGGTTGCGCTGATTTCGCCCAGCATGACCGCTGCGCTGATCGTGCCGTTGATGTTCGGCACTGCGGGGACAGCCGGATGGCTGTGCTACCTCTTCGGCACGATCATGCTGCTTTTTGTGGCCTTCAGCCTCAATCAATTCAGCCGGCGATATACCTCTGCCGGAAGCATGTATGAATACACGGTCAAGGGCCTGGGACCGAAAACGGGAGGCCTTTCGGGCTGGTGCCTGATCTGGGCGTATATGTTCATTGGCATTGCCGGAGTCACCGGCTTCACGCACTTCGCCACCAAGCTGCTGGCATTGACCAGCGCGAGCGGTTACCTGTCGCATCCAACTATTACCCTTTTTGCGATCTGCGTGCTGGCGGCGTGGTTCCTCGCGTACAAGGACATCACGTTCTCCACGATTCTGATGCTGATCTTCGAAGGCGTCTCGGTGGCCCTGATTTTGATGCTGGCGTTTCTGGCGCTCACGAAAACAGGCGTCGCCGACGCCGCGCAGTTGCACCCTGTCGGGCATGGCCTGAAGGATATTGGGCTGGGCGTGGTGGTCGCGATCTTCAGCCTGGTCGGGTTCGAGTGTGCTACCGCCTTTGGAGAAGAGGCGCGCAGTCCGCTGCGGACGATTCCTCGCGCCGTCATCGCCAGCCTGCTGCTTACCGGCACCTTTTTCGTCTTTATCACTTATGTGGAGACCCACGCGCTGGCCAATAACGTACCGACACTCGATATGCTGGACGCTCCGCTGACGACGCTCAGCCAGAACCTCGGCGTCAAATGGATGGGCGTTTTGATTTCCATCGGCGCGATGATTAGCTTCTTCGCCCTTGCTCTCTCCTGCCTGAATGCCGGTTCCAGAATTCTGTTTACCATGGGACGTTACGGCCTGTTTCCGGTCTCGATTGGCAGTTCGCATAAAGAGAACCTCACACCGCACATCGCGATCTCGATGTTCGCCGGAATACAGTTTCTGATCCCGACGTTCTTCATTCTCCTGTCCTACGCCACTGTCGGAGGCTGGCAGATGGCACCCCTGGACGCGTTTAATGACGCCGGGCTTTTCGGAGCGATGGGCTTTTGCGGGGCCTACGTGTTGATCTCGCTGGCCGCGCCATTTTATTTGAAAAAGATCGGCGAGTTGAAGCCGCATCACATTGCCGTAGCTGTGATTGCGCTGGCTCTCCTGCTGGTCCCGATTGTCGGTACAGTTTATCCGGTGCCGCCATTTCCGATGAACTATTTCCCGTATATCTTCTTCGCCTATCTAATTTGCGGCGTTATCACAGTGTCCATCCGCACGCGAAGCCATACCGAGATCGACGATATTCGCAAGGTGCTGGACGAAGCGACGATGGCGCCGGCGATGTCCGTTGTATCGCCACTTCATGGAGCAGACGGGCCGGTGACTGACCTCTCGCGGGGATCCGCATGACGCCCGGAATTGGATCGCTGGCGAGTCTCCACCGATATCCCATGAAATCCATGATGGGGGAGGCCCTCAACGCGGCGCAGATCACTTCGCGGGGACTTTTCGGCGACCGGTCTTACGCTTTGCGTGACACGGAAACCGGAATGGTGGTCAGCGCCAAGAACCCGAAAAAATGGCCGAACATGTTCAGCTATCACGCGGCGTTTACCAGTCCGCCGGAAGCCGGATCGGTTTTGCCTGCGGTGCGCGTGACGCTTCCCGACGGCAGTTTTGCCGTCAGCTCCAGCCCGGACTTCGCGCCAATGCTTTCCGCGAAGCTCGGACGATCGGTTGTGCTGCTGGCGACACCTCCACAGAAGTCGCAGCTTGAGGAATACTGGCCGGACATGGAGGAGCTTGCGAATCGCGATGTAGTCACCGATGAAGCCATGCCCGAGGGCACGTTCTTCGATCTCTCCGTAATCCATCTGCTCACCACTTCAACCCTCGACCGGCTGCGTGAATTGAACCCGCGCAGCCGGTTCGAACCCCGCCGTTTTCGCCCGAATCTGATCGTCGACACGGGCGGCCAAAAAGGATTTGTCGAGAATGACTGGATTGGCAAAGTCATCGCTATTGGACCCGAAGTTCGACTTCAAGTGACCGGACCTTGTCCTCGCTGCGTGATGACGACGTTGCCGCAGGCGGACTTGCCCAAAGACCCTGACGTTCTCAGAACCGCCGCGAAACAAAATGAAGGCCGGGTCGGCGCCTATGCGTCGGTCGTTCAAAGCGGCACCATTCGCATCGGTGATACACTGACGTTGATCTGATGCTTTCTCCGCGCGTCACTTCCGCCACGCTCGATTCCATTCAAATCGGAATGCCAACCAGCTATGGGTCCGAGGATGCAGCCGATGTGCATGACAAGCCGTGGACGACCGGCTTTTTCAAAAAGCCGATCGAAGGTTCTGTATTTGTCAGCTCAACAAACCTTACCGGTGACGGACAGGCCGATCCGATCAATCACGGCGGAGTCGATAAAGCGGTGCTGGCCTACAGCGCCGATCATTATCCAGAATGGCGGGAAGAGTTGCGCCTGCCCGAAATGCCGCACGGCGCATTCGGGGAAAATCTCACCATCGCCGGACTAGACGAAAACTCGGTCTGCATTGGCGACATCTTCCAAATTGGACAGGTAACGTTCGAAGTAAGCCAGCCGCGTCAGCCTTGCTGGAAACTTGCGCGGCGCTGGCGGATGCACGAACTGACCGGGCTGGTTGTGCGTAACGGGCGCAGCGGTTGGTATCTTCGTGTTCTGGAGGAAGGCCGGATCGAGGCGAAGATGCCAGTCACGCTAATCGAGCGCCCTAATCCCGCCTGGTCCATCGCTCGCGCCAACGAAATCCTGCATCACCGCAGGACGAACTTGCCGCTCACTCTTGAACTGGCTGCTGTGCCGGGACTGGCCGAATCCTGGGTGGATGAACTGCACGAGATTGCCGAGCGTTTGCGCTCGGGACAACCTGTGGAATAAGTGCCGCGTCACAACTCTGCGTCAGGATTTTTCGATTGGAACTACATCTACCGAGACATCCAGCCAGTGATGTTTTCCGCCAATCAATATTCCCTTGGCTGGCCCAACGTCCTCATAGTCTCTGCCCCAGGCAAGCGTGATGTGCGAATCCGATGGCATCACGCCGTTGGTCGGATCGAAATCCGCCCAGCCGAACCCGGGTGCAAACACGCTGAGCCACGCGTGGGAGGCATCGGCGCCCACCAATCGCTCTTTACCCGGCGGAGGTTCTGTAGCGATGTATCCGCTGACGTACCGGGCGGCGAATCCCAGCGACCGCAGGCAGCCGATCTGCAAATGCGCGAAATCCTGGCACACACCGCGGCGCAAACGCAAAACGTCCGCCACCGGAGTCCCCACGGCCGTCGAGCCGGGCAGGAACTTGAAATCTTTATAAATACGCTCGGTGAGTTCGAAAACACATTGCAGGAACGGCCGTGCCGGGGCAAACGATGGGCGCGCATATTCGGCCAGGTCGGGGGACATCGGTATATAGGGAGATTCGAAACTGAACTGGCGCGCCGCAAGAGTCTCTGCGTCAGCAGATGCGATCAGCGCCTGCAAGGCCTGCTCCCACGGCATGGATTGCTCAAGATCCGGACGGACGGGCGGATCGACCTGCACATCGCTCTGCGCGGCAATTCGCAAGACCATGTGCGGCTCCTGCAGGCTGAACCACGTCACGCTGTTTCCGAAATAATCCAGGCCAATCGTTCTGACTGCGGGCGCGGGCAACACAAATAGCTCGTGGCTCAAACACGTCTGCGTGCCCTGATCGCGCGGGCGAAGACGCACCAGATTGTGCGACAACGGAATCGATTCCTCGTATTCGTATCGCGTCGAATGAGTGATTCGGAATTTCACTCCGCGTGATCCTCCCGCATCGCGCTGATTTCCCGCGATACCACAGCGTGCGAAAAATAATTTTGCGCGATGGCCTCGGAAAGCAGGCCGCTGTCTTCGAGGATGCCGGAGAGCAGCGCCTCCAGCCCGTCCCGGCGGCGGCTTGCGGGGACGGAGCACAATTGGACAAAGTCCGCCAGTTGAATAGAAGTTCGCAACTTCAAAATCAATCGCTGGTCGTAGTTGCGGTCCGGATGAGAGGTATCGCGCGGTAGCGCGTTCAAATGCTGCTCGATCAGCGCCAACTGAAAAGCCACCGCGCGGGGATTGCCCTCATCGGCAAGCAGCAGGTCGGCAACGGCGTGCGTTTCCAGGTGCGTCAGATATCGCCGGCGGTATGTGAGAGAGCTATCGGCAATTTCCAGAACCGCCTCGAGCAGCACCGGGTCCACTCCCGGTTCCGTGATCGTATCTTTCAAAAGATGAGTGACGAACGAAACGCGCTCGACCCGGCGGCCCATGTCCAGAAATCGCCAGCCCTGTCCGCGGGTCATCGAATCCGCTGAGAGTCCGACAAAAGCCGCCAGCGTAACAATCAAACTATCGAGAAGTTCCAGCACGCCCACGGCGGGCTCGTCGGCATTCACCTTGAAATTGGAAACGGTGCGATAAATTTCCTGGAGGATGCGCCATGCGTCAGTGGACACCGTGTCCCGCAGAATTCTAGCCAGACGGTGAACATTGGCGACCGTGCTGCGCAAGCCTTCGGTTTTTCCGTCTCCCAGCATTCCCTCGATGAACTCATGCTCGAGCTCCGCGTCGGCAGTGCTGAACGAAATCGCGCGGCATGCGGACGTCAGCGTCCTCATGGCATGCGGGCTCTCGACGCCGCTCTGATCGATCATGCGCGTGAGTGCGCCGCGCGCCAGTCGTGCTTGCGCGTCCGTGCGTTCGGCGTATCGGCCCAGCCAAAACAAATCCTCGGCGATACGGCTGGGCAAATCGCCGCCGCCGCGGCTCAATGCCACCGGCTGGCTCGACGACGGAAGCAAAGTCACCGGGCTGACCGGGCCGTCAGACAGAATCCACGTGTCCTTGCTGCGTCCGCCTTTTTGCAGCGAAACCACCAGCGACTCGTTGGATTTCGTGATTCGCGAAAGCGCACCCTGCATCACGGTGTAAGAATCTCCATAGGATGCAAGGTACGAACGGACAACAAACCGGCGCGGCTCGATCTGATCGTCGATCAATGCGGGCGCGGTGCAGGACATCACCTGCTCCTGCGCAACGTAGCGCGCCGGATTGTCCTTGATCTTGCGCGCCAATTCTTCCAATCCTTCGCGCGTAAGAGACTGGCCGAACTCGGGGTCTTCCCCCACGGTCGGGTACGCGGTCTTGATCACCATCTCGTGCAAATGTTCGAGAACATACGCCAACTCGCCAGCCTGACCGCACCACCAAGTTTGCACGGAGGGAAGTTTCAGTTCCTCACCCAGCAGATGCCGGCACAGCGATGGCAGAAATGGCAGAAAACCGGGAGCCTGCAAAATCCCGCTGCCCACGGCATTGGCAACGGCCACTGTTCCCCGCCGGATCGCCTGCATCAATCCCGGAACTCCCAGGTAGGAATCGGGATTTAATTCCAAAGGATCGCAGAAATCGTCGTCCACTCTGCGCAGGATCACGTCCACGCGCTGCAACCCCCCCAGGGTTCTCAGGTAGACCATGGTGTCGCGAACCGTCAGATCGTTGCCTTGCACCAGGGAGTAGCCCAGATATCGCGCCAGGAATGAATGCTCGAAATACGTCTCGTTATAAGGACCGGGCGTGAGCAGAACCACGCGCGGATTCTCGTGATTGGAGAGCGCCAGCGACGTCAGCGTTTCGCGCAACGACACGAAGAATGGCGCGAGCCTCTGCACGTTACATTGCCGAAACACGGAAGGCAGCGCCCGCGAAAGCACAATGCGATTTTCGAGCGAGTAGCCCGCGCCCGAGGGAGCCTGCGTGCGGTCAGTGAGCACCTCATATTGCCCGTTCACATTGCGCACCAGATCGGCGGCATACAAATGCAGCCAACGGTTGAAAGGAAGTTTCACGCCATGACACGGGCGCAGAAAACCGGGATTGGCCCAAAGCAATTCAGGAGGAAGAATGCGTTTGTAGATGGTGTCGGCGGGGCCGTACAAATCTGCCAGCAGCCGGTCCAGCAAGTGCGCACGCTGAATCAAACCTTCGCTGATGGCGTCCCACTGAGTCGCCGGAATCAGCAGCGGAATAAAATCGAGGCTCCACGGCCTGTCCAGTCCGTTCGGATCGCCGTAAACATTATGAGTGACGCCGTTTTCGTGAATGAGCCGGCGCGCGTGCTCGCGACGCTGGCGAAGCTCGAGGGGACTTAAATCGTCGAGCATCGAAACGAATTCACGCCAGTACGGACGGATCGACCCGTCCGGCTGCATCATTTCATCCGGGAAATTGGGATGGACCGCGTAGTTGTAGGCAAATCCGCGTGTAACAACTCGACTTGTCTCGACGCGCTCCGGAGGAATAGGTTCTTGCATATCGGCTATCGACACATTATTGCATTCTCAAGTCCAGCGTGAACGGTAATTCCTTGCTGATTTTTTCTTCCTCCACGGCCATCGGGCCCGGAGTATGGCCGAACTTGAAAAATCTCGACACGCGCCGGCTTTCTGCTTCGTACGCGTTCACCGGGAAACGGTCGTAACCCCTGCCGCCAGGATGCACCACGTGATACGTGCAGCCGCCGATGGACCTTCCGGACCACGTGTCCACAATATCGAAGACAAGAGGAGAATGAATTTTGATTGTCGGATGCAAACAGTGCGGCGGCTGCCACGCTCGGTACCGCACGCCCGCGACAAATTCTCCATTCGTGCCGGTCGGATGAAGCGGCACGCGCCGGCCGTTGCACGTGACGACGTGCCGAGGATCGACCATTCCCTTAGCCAGCACCTGCAGCCGTTCGAGCGAAGAGTCCACCGCGCGCGACGTGCCGCCCGCATAGGCTTCTTCGCCCAGCACGTGCCACGGTTCGATGGCCTGCCGGAATTCCATCTCGATGCCGCGGTGCTCGATCGTCCCGTAATGCGGGAAGCGAAATTCGAAATGTGGCGCGAACCATTCCGTGCGCAGCGGATAACCGGATTCGTTCAGCTCGGCCACAATGTCTTCCATGTCCTGCTTAATGAAGTGGGGCAGCATGAAACGGTCGTGAATCTCGGTGCGCCATCGCACCAGTTCCTGGTGAAACGGCTTCTTCCAGAAGTGCGCGACCAGCGAGCGAAGAAGCAAATGTTGCGTAAGGCTCATCCGCGAATGCGGCGGCATTTCGAACGCGCGCATTTCGAGCAGCCCCAGCCGGCCCGAAGCCGACTCCGGCGCGTAAAGCTTGTCGATGCTGAATTCAGCGCGATGCGTGCTCCCCGACGCATCCACAAGCAGGTCGCGAAAAACGCGGTCCACGGTCCACGGCGGCGCAGCGGAATTTTCCGGAATCTGCTGAAACGCAACTTCCATTTCGTAGACCTGATCGTTGCGCGCTTCATCGAATCGCGGCGCCTGGCTGGTGGGACCGACGAAAAGTCCGCTGAACAGATAAGAAAGCGCCGGATGATTGTGCCAGTAACCGATCAGGCTGCGCAGCAAACTGGGTTTGCGCAGCAACGGAGAATCGGCGGGACACGCGCCGCCGATCAAAATGTGATTTCCGCCGCCGGTGCCGGTGTGGCGCCCGTCGAGCATGAATTTTTCCGTGCCCAGGCGGCTCAGGCGCGCCTCTTCGTACAAGGCCGTCGTGTTCTTCACCAGTTCATCCCAGCTTGCAGAGGGATGCAGGTTCACTTCGATTACGCCGGGATCGGGCGTCACCTTGAGAGTATTGATGCGAGGATCGTGCGGCGGGCCGTAGCCCTCCACCAGGAGCGGCATTCCCAAATCCGCCGCGGTATCTTCCACTGCCGCAACCAGAGCCAGATAATCTTCCAGATTCCTCTGCGGCGGCATGAACACGCGCAGAATGCCGTCGCGAACCTCCGTGCACAAAGCTGTTCGAATAATCCACGGTGCCGATTGGCCCGGACCGGGTGGCAAATCGAGCGCGAGCGTGCGTTTGCGCGGGCGCGCGCGGTCCGGACCCGATTCCAGTACTTGCTCCACAATTCCCTGCGAGAGCCGGTATTCGGCAGCCTCGGCTAACATTTCCTGTCGCCTGGCCATCGCCGCCCGTTCTGGCAGCGGCATGCGCTCGGCCATCGGGTCCTGTTCGTGCAAGTGCGGGTATTCGGACTCCTTCACCCAGGGAATCGAATCGAGTGGCAGGCGCAAGCCCATCGGCGAATCGCCGGGAACCAGATACATCCGCTCGGGACGGAAGAACCACGCGCCGCTCGCCCACTCGCTCGTTCCGTCAGTGTAGTATTCGCGTCGCAGCGGCAACGCGTAACCGACCACTTGATCCAGGCCTTGTTCGAAAACTCGTGCCAGTCGCGCGCGGTCCTGCGCGTTATCCAGCTTGCTTTCCAACGGATCGACGTTGACCGGAAGCCGCCGCTCCTTCCAGAGGTAATACCAGGCGTCCTCGTATCCCGGCTGGGCGTGCGCAGGATTCACGTCCAGGCGCTCCGCCAGATTCAGCATGAACGCTCGCGCGTCGTGGCTGGTCAGCTTGCCCGCAGCGCTTTCATCGGCCACCAGAGCTGGATCGCGCCA
Source organism: uncultured Acidobacteriota bacterium (assembly GCA_963835025.1). Taxonomy (GTDB): domain Bacteria; phylum Acidobacteriota; class Terriglobia; order Acidiferrales; family UBA7541; genus Palsa-295. Next base: position 5,704 of record CAWIEL010000088.1, on the reverse strand, counting down.
GATCGGCTCGCCATCCTTGCGCCAGTGCAGCCCCAGCGCCCAGCGCGGCAGCGGTTCGCCGGGATACCACTTGCCCATGCCGTGATGCAGAAAACCGCCGGTGGCAGAATCGATCGCGCAGCCGGCGAATCAGATTGTCGGCGCGCTTGTACTTCATCGGGCCCATCGCGGCGGTATTCCATTCGTCTCCGTCCATGTCGTCGATGGAAACGAACGTCGGCTCGCCGCCCATGGTCATTCGAACGTCATTCGCTTTCAGGTCGGCGTCCACCTGATGCCCGAGCGATTCGATCTCGATCCACTGCTCGTCCGAGTACGGCTTGGTGACGCGCGGGTCTTCGCGAATGCGCGTGACGGACATGGAAAATTCGAACGCCGTCTTTGACGCGGTCCTTCTCCCTGGCCTCGTCGTCCGGCTCGGCAGTGACAATCGATTCATCGTCGTAGGAAAAGCTGCCCGTGACCGCGGCAGCTGTCACCGGATCGGCCGAGCAAGCGAGTGGAATGTGCCCCTCTCCCACAAACAGCCCGGAGGTCGCATCGAGGCCGACCCAGCCCGCGCCGGGCAAATACACTTCGGTCCAGGCATGCAGGTCGGTGAAATCTTTTTCCGCGCCGCTGGGGCCGTCCAGAGATTTCACGTCCGGCGTGAGCTGAATCAGGTAGCCGGAAACGAATCGCGCCGCGAGTCCAAGCTGCCGGAACAGTTGCACCATCAACCACGCGCTGTCGCGGCAGGAGCCACTCCCAAGCCTCAGCGTCCGTTCGGGAGTCTGTACTCCCGGCTTCATCCGTATTAAGTACTTGATCCGGTGGTGAATATGCTGGTTCACCTCGACCAGAAAGTCGATGGTCCGCATCTTTTCCCTGCGCAAGGACGCCACAAGTTCAGGCATCAGCGGCCCACGCTTGCGCTTTTTCAGATAGGGAATCAACTCGTGTGTAAGGACCGGGTCGTTTTCGCACGTCAGCGTCGGACGCCGCTGCCGGATCCGCAAAGCCATTCTCGACCGCGACGTACACATCCCTGAAGGGACGACGATCGGCTATGACGCCGAGGCAGACCGCCAGCGCTACTTCGTCACCGAAAGCGGGATCACGGTGGTGACGCGGGATTATTCGCTCTTCGAGAATCCGGTGACCGTGGATTACTTCACCAGCGAATAGCCAGTCCTCTGCCCGGTCCGAAGCCCACCGATTTGGCGAGGGCGAAGCCTACGGCCGTCCAGGCCAAAGCACTAACATTGCTGGCAAATCGGCCTTCCGGACGCGTCGCCATAGCCGAGGAAGTAACTAAAGTACCAGCTCAATTAGCTGCGGCGGAAAATCGTTATGGCAAAGGTAAGCTCTTTCGAACCCACGAGTTAACAAAGTCAACAACCCCGGCCAAGCGCCGAAGAACCAAGTACGGAACGGATATGGCCCGTTTTTCCTATTGACTCGCAAGTTATCGCGCTCATAATCGCGTGGGGGATTCACCTCAAGTTTCTGGGCGACTTTCGTAACAGAACGGTGTTCCTTCTTACACCTCCCGGTTCTCAACTGCTGGAGCGTGAAACCTAATCATTTACCTCGTTTTCAAGGAGCGGTATCCATGAGAAGTACCCGAAAGAATCCGTTCTCGCTTGCACTCGCCGGCATTTTGCCTGGTCTGTTGTTAGCAATTTTCGCACTCCCTGTTGGCGCACAGCCGGTTGACGAAGCCCCTACAGCACCCAGCCGAATGATCATTTACGATTCGGCACACGAAGTCACAATCAACGGCACTGTGCAGACAGTAGTTGCGAAGCACGTCGCAGGCAGTCCCGCAGGCATGCATCTGCTCGTTAGCGGCTCTCAGGGTACCGTGGACGCCCACGTCGGCCCGTTCATTCCCAAGAACATTCGGCAAGCCCTGCACATGGGTCTTCCGCTCGAGGTTGTCGGAGCCATGACAACGGTGCGCGGTAAGCAATTCCTACTGGTCCGGCAGCTGATTTATGGTGGACAGACCATCACCGTTCGCAACTCCCGTGGATTCCTTCTCGCCCCGGCGCGCTCGTCTCTCGATCCAAAATGGAAGAACAACAGCAAGCTGAGCCTGAACGGGGGTGCACTGTGAGATATATCCAAGCGATTTCAACAACTCTCGCCGTCTGCATGATGGCCGCACTGGTAGCTTGCAGCTCCGGCAGCAGCAGTTCCACCGGCGGCGGAGGCGGAGGCACCACCCCGATTAGCGTTGCCCTCACCGGCGCGCCGTCCAGCCTCGCCGCCAACGGCACGGCATCGATCACGGCCACCGTAAGCAATGATTCCGCGGCAAAAGGTGTTACCTGGAGCTGCACGCCGGCATCTTCTTGCGGATCATTTAATCCCACTGCCACCGCCAGCGGCAGCGCGACCGTCTACACGGCGCCCGGAGTGGCGGGTTCGGTCGTAGTTACGGCAACGTCGGTAACCGACACGACGAAGACAGCCAGTGCCACGATCGGCGTCACCGTCGCTACAATTACGCTGGCGGATGGAAACTATGTCTATGCTCTCTCCGGCTTCGACGCGAACGAAAACCCGTATACGTTGGACGGCGTCTTCACCGTCGCCAGCGGAGCGATCACAGCCGGCGAGCAGGACTTTGTGGATGACACCAACGGCGATCTGCACGATGCTATCAATCCCACTGGCAGCGGCTACACCACCACGACAGATGGAAATCTGCAGCTCACGCTCGTGACTTGCGCCGGCTCGACTTGCACTGCGGTTGACACGGCAATCGGCCCCGGCGGCAACGGCATGGAAACCATCAACGGATCGATGGTTTCTTCAACGCGCTTCCGCCTGATCGGTTACGACTCGTTCGCCACCTCCAGCGGCACGCTTGACGCACAAAATGCCACAGCAGCAGCCACGACCCCGGCTGGGCCGTATATCTTCACGGCCGGCGGATATGAAGGCATCGCAGGCGGCGGCATTCTCAACTTCTCCGGCGCGACCGTCTCCACCACGGGAACCGTCGTCGACCTCAATCAGGCTGGCACGATCGAACTGGGCCAGACCATCAGCGTAGGCTCCGTGCAAGCGCCGGATGCATCGGGACGCTTGCTCGTCCAGGTGACCCTGACCGACGTGAATACCACAGTCATCAACCTTGTGGGATATATCGTCGATGCTTCACGCGTGCAGATCGAAGCGGCTACCGTCCCGATCGGTGGCACCGCATATGCCCAGAACACCGCGAGCCTGGGCGTATCGGGCAACAGCTACGTCTACGGTGCGTTAGGCGCGGATGGCATTGGGCTGTTCCAGTCCGCTGGCGTGCTCACCATGGGTTCGAGCGGCACGGTAACTGGCGCGATCAGTACCAACGACTTGGCGAACTTCCAAGTCCCGTCGGCTGCCATCACCGCTGGAACCTATGTCGCTGACACGACGAATGTGGGACGCTATACGCTAACCGGCGTCACTAACGGCGTCACCACGTTCAACATTCAGCTTTATGTGGACGGAAATGGAAACGCCCTCGTGCTCACGGCGGACGCTACCGATGAACTCGCAGGCCCTGCCTTCCAGCAAACGGCAAGCGCAACCATGAGCGGCACCTACGTCATGAATGACACTGGCGCAGACGGCACCAACGAAGACGAACTCGACGCCGTCGGACCAGTCACCACCGGAAGCGGCACGTTCGCTGGTTTCGCCGATCTGAACTGGCTCAATACGGGTACCTCGGGAACGCAGACTCCTGATCTCACCGTAAGCGGCGCCTTCACCGCTCCTTCGGGTGGTGTTTCCACCGGCACCGGCAACACAATCACAGGTCTGGACGTAACCACGAAAACGAATGCAGACGCGTTCGACTATTACGTGGTCGACTCGACCAGGGTGATAGCCATCGACGTAGACGCGAATTTTTCCCAGCTCGACTTGGCGTTCTTCGAGGTGACCAACTAGGTCCTCATCGAATCGTAGTCACAGTGGCGCACTTCGGTGCGCCACTTTTTTTATTCCCGCCACTCCCTGAAACGATTTCACCTCCCGCCCCACTATCTCCTCAGTTGCGGCATTGCCTATTTGGATCATGCCAATTTATCCTTGCCCAACTTAGGACGGGGCTGGACGGATGATTGGGAAACGTCTGTCTCATTACCGGATCGTGGAGCAGATCGGCGCCGGAGGTATGGGCGTCGTCTACCGAGCACACGATGAACAGCTTGACCGCGATGTGGCGATCAAGGTCCTGCCCCCTGGCGTCCTCACCGACGAGACCGCCCGCAAGCGCTTTCGCAAAGAAGCTTTGTCCCTGGCCCGCCTGAACCATCCCAACGTTGCCACGGTGCACGAATTCGGCAGCGAGGGCGACACCGACTTTCTGGTCATCGAATACATCGCCGGCATCACGCTCGATGCCAAGCTGGCTCGCGGGCCGCTTCCGCCCGCGGAAGTTGTGCGCCTCGGAGTCCAGCTTGCCGCAGGACTCGAGGCCGCGCACCGGGAAGGCATCGTGCATCGCGACCTGAAGCCGGGTAACCTGCGTCTCACCGTCGACGGCCGTCTGAAAATCCTCGATTTCGGTCTCGCACACCTGGTGCCGCAGCCCGGCGACCAGGGGGTGACGGTGACCATCACGCAATCGCACGAGACCAGCGGCACCTTGCCCTATATGTCTCCGGAGCAATTGAGTGGTGAGATCGCAGATGCGCGCACCGATGTATGGTCTGCCGGCGCAGTGCTCTATGAGATGGCGACTGGCAAGCGTCCATTTCCGCAAACGGTGCCGGCGCTGCTGATCAATTCGATTCTGAATCAGACTCCGGACGCACCCAGCAAACTCAACAGCACAATGCCTGCGAGTTTGGATGCGGTGATTCTGAAAGCGCTGGCGCACGACCGGAAGCAGCGCTATCAATCTGCCGCAGAACTGGGCGCGGACCTCGAGCGGCCACTAACCCTCACATCGGCTGTTATTCCGGTGGTGCGCCCAAAGCGTCGTTTCATTTCGCTGGCCGTGATCGCTGTCGTCGCAGTGCTGTTGGCGGGCGGCGCATACTTCTTTCTGCATCGTGGCAAGAAGCCGAACGGGACGTCCAACGTGGCGTCCACGGCGAATCGCCGGCGATCGGTGGCTGTCCTCGGCTTCAAGAATCTTTCCGCGAACCCGGAGAAGTCTTGGCTCTCCACCGCGATCTCGGAGATGCTGACCACCGAACTCAGTCAGGGCGACGAACTGCGTACGATTCCGGGAGAAAGCGTCGCGCTCATGAAAGCCAGTCTCTCATTGCCGGACGCCGACAGTTTCAGCCAGGAAACGCTGACGCATATCCGGCAAAATCTGGGAAGCGACGATGTCGTGCTGGGCTCGTATGTTCCGCTGGGCAACGGACAGCTCCGCCTCGACATTCGCCTGCAGGATGCGGTTGCCGGCGTGACGCTGGCGTCGGTCTCGGAAAAAGGAAACGAGTCGGAGATCGACAGCCTGGTCAGCCAGGCAGCCGCGGAGCTGCGGGGTAAGCTGGGCGCCGGCTCGTTGTCGGACACCGAATCGGCCATGGTGCGAGCTTCATTGCCATCGAATCCCGAGGCGGCACGCCTCTACTCGCTGGGTCTGCAGCGGCTGCGCTTGTTCGACGCACTGGCCGCGCGCGAGTCGCTCGAAAAGGCGGCGCAACTGGCTCCGGATCACGCTCCCACTCGTTCCGCATTGGCTGAGGCGTTCAATGTGCTGGGG
>CAWIEL010000087.1:0-36699 GCA_963835025.1 uncultured Acidobacteriota bacterium | reverse complement strand
CTTGCGGAGTGATTCGTGGTGAGAGGAGGCGTCTGAGTGAAGCGGCAATCGAAGAGAGATCTTTCGTCGCGAAAGACGCTCCTCTGGATGACGGCCAAAGGCGGCTTCGGAGTTTGGGCCAAGGGGCTATGAGAAGCGGATCGTTGGATGCTTGGTGACAATTTTGTTTGCATCCTATATAGATGTATATACATCTTATTAGCATGAGCCGAACTCAAACTAATACGACCAAAACGAAGCTGCCTTCCCTGCCGTGCATGTGCGGGAGTTTTCGGCGGACGGCGCGGGCCTTGGCGCAGTTGTATGACGAGGCGCTGCGGCCAGCGGGACTGCGGAATACGCAGCTGACGATTTTGCAGGCCCTGGAACGAACGCGGGAGGTGACGCAGGGGCGGCTGGGAGAAATCCTGGCGATGGACAGCACGAGTTTGACGCGGACGCTGGCAATTATGCGGAAGGAAGGTTGGGTGGCGGAGCGGCGCGGGACGGACCGGCGGGAGCGGTTGTGGAGTTTGTCGAAGGCGGGCGTGGCGAAATTGAAAGCGGCGACGGGGCAGTGGGACAAGGTACAGGCGCGGTTGCGGGAGAAGTTGGGGCCAGCGGGATGGAAAAATTTGATGCGGTGGACGAATGAGGTAGCGGGTACGGCTGCGGATTTGGCGGCTATTCAGGACGAGTTAAAGGAGGCTTGATATGAACCGGTACGGAAAAATCAGCGCGGCGTTGATTGCGGTGTGGTTTGTGACGGTGGGTTTAGCAGCGGCGTTGCAGGTTTTCAAAAACGATGCGAACCGGCTAGGAGCGTCGGTAGGGATCGCCGCGACCTTGCCGATTGTTGTATTCGGTGTGTGGATGGGGACGTCGAAAGGGTTCCGGGATTTCGCATTGGGTTCGAGCCCACGGGCCCTGACATTTTCACAAACGGGACGATTCATGGGCGTGGTGTTCGTGATTCTGGGGGCGTGGGGCTCGTTGCCCGCGACATTTGCGCGGTCGGCGGGATACGGGGACATGTTCATCGGGCTGACGGCTCCGCTGGTGGCCTGGAAGCTGGCGAGGGCGGCGCATCGCGGGAGTTTTATTTTCTGGCAGCTGCTGGGAATGTTGGATTTGGTGACGGCGGTGGCGCTGGGAGTTTCGACCGGAATTCTGCATCCGGAAGGAATACCGATGACGCCGGTGACGACGCTGCCGTTGAGCTTGATTCCGACGTTCTTTGTGCCGCTGTATTTTATTTTTCACATTATTTGTATTGCGCAGGCGCGGGGATGGAGAACGGTTTCGGGTGAGGCTGGGGTTAAGTCTCGCGCCGTTTCATTCCAGCGGGAATCTTTGGGATAAGAATGAGGCTCATGTCGCAGATCAAATTTGAAAAGGTGACGGAGGCGGACCTGCCGATGCTGGTGGAGTGGCATCGGCATCCGCATGTGGCGGAGTGGTGGGGTGCTTGCGGGTCGGTTGACGAGGCGCGGGAGGAATATTTGCCGCGGGCGGAGGACGCGTCGGCGGCGATTCCTTATATTGCTTATTGGGACGGCGAGGCGATTGGTTTTGCGCAGTCGTATGTGGCGATGGCGGCGGGCGATGGGTGGTGGACCGAGGAGCGCGATCCGGGAGTGCTCGGGATCGATCAGTTTTTGGCGGACGAGCAGAGGCTAGGCCAAGGACTGGGGACCTGGATGGTCCGCGAGTTTGTGGAATTTTTGTTTCGCGATTTGAGTGTGACTCGAATTCAGGCGGATCCGGCGCCGGGAAATGCGCGGGCGATTCGATGTTATGAGAAGGCTGGGTTTCGGCGGGTCGGCATCGTGGAGACGCCGGATGGTGAGGCTTTGTTGATGACGATTGAGCGTCGGTCGATTTCTGCTTGATAAGCGGTCAGTCGGCGGCTGTTTCGGCGGCGCTTTTTAGCGCAGCTGGGGCGGCCGCTTTTTTTGTGGGGGTAGTGGTGATGACGACTACGCTGACCAGGACGAGCAGGGTGCCTACGATGGTGCGGGCGCTGAGGGATTCGCCGCCGAGGAAGTAGCCGACGATGACGGCGACGATGGGATTGACGTAGGCGTAGGTGCCGACTTTGGTGGGCGATTCGTGGTGGAGCAGCCAGACGTAGGCGGTGAAGCCGATGATGGAGCCGGCGACGATCAGGTAGAGCAGCGCGAACCAGACGCTGCGGGTGACGGTGGCGGGATGGAATTTGTGAAATTCGCCGAGGGCTCCGGCGAGGATGGCCAGGAAAATTCCGCCGGTTAGCATTTGGGCGGCGGAGCTCATTACTTTGGATGATGGGAGTGGGAGCTTGCGGGAAAAGATGGAGGCGACCGACCAACTGATGGAGGCGAAGATCAGGGAGAGGGCGCCGAGCTTGTCTACGGGAGCGCCGCCGAGGTTGAGCGAGTGAGCCATCAGGACGGCCACGCCGCCGATGCCGATTGCGGATGCCGCGATCAGGCGGACGGTTAGGCGTTGGGTGCGAAGGAAGATAATTTCGGAGAGCGCCATAAATGCTGGGATGGTAGCCAGCATTACCGCGGCGATTCCGGATGGGATGCGTTGTTCGGCCCAGAAGAGAATGCCGTAATCGAAAACAAAAATTATCAGGCCGAGTAGCGAGGCGGAGCGCCATTCGCGGGCGGTGGGTTGGGTTTCGCCGCGGGCGGAGATCCAGGCGTAGAGGACTGCTCCGGCGATGAAGAAACGGATGGCGGCCAGGATTAGCGGGGGGACTTCGGCGACGCCTACGCGGATGGCGAGGAAAGTGGAGCCCCAGACGAAGTAAATGATGGAAAAGGCGAGGAGGATTTTCCAGGTGGCGGGGCGGGGTTCGGGGGCCATGGGTTATGACAACGTGAGGGGGAATTTTTGGCAAGAGCCATTTTGTACGGATTGGGTATGGCCACTTTCTGTTGGTGCGGCGGTTGACGGGCGTGCTGCGGTTGGGGGCCGGGCAAGAAGGAGATCCTTCGTGGCGGAAGGCGCTCCTCTGGATGACGGCCAAGGGCGGTTTCGGCGTTGGGCTAGAAGGCTAGGAGAAGAGGATCGAGATGATAGGGGATGATTTAAACCCAAACCCTTTGCTGAGGGGCGCAAAGAGTGCGGCATCGGACGCGGTCGCGAGATTTAGAGATTGGGGCAGTGGCTAGTGACTAGTGGATAGTGGCTAGAAGCGTGGCGGGAACGTTGGCGTTGGGGTTGCGGCGGTTAAGTGCGGGAACTATAATTCGCGCGCGTTGGTTTTGCTTATTTCTTGTGGTTAGGAGCTGCTTGTGCCGATTGGGACTGCTGTGCATGACCGGACTGCGAAATTGTGCGAGAGCATGAATTACCGGGAGTGGTCGGGATTTTACGCGGTCAGCGTGTATGAGATGCATCACGACCATGAGTACAACGCGATCCGGAATGCGTGCGCGATGATCGACGTGTCGCCTTTGTACAAGTACCGGATTACCGGTGGGGACGCGACGAAGTTCGTGAACCGGGTGATCACACGGGACATTAATAAGGTGAAAGTCGGGCAGGTGATTTATTGCTGCTGGTGCGACGAGCAAGGCAAGGTGATCGACGACGGGACGATCTCGCGGTTGGAAGAGAATGTGTACCGGTGGACGGCGGCGGATCCGAGCATTCGTTGGTTTCACCAGAATGCGTTGGGGTTGGATGTGAAGATTGAAGATATTTCGACGGAAGTGGCGGCGATCGCGCTGCAGGGGCCGACTTCCGGTCGGCTGCTGTTGAAGGCGGTGGAAGGCGGGGATGTAGCGAATCTGAAATATTTCCGTTTGACGCAGGGAAAGATTGCGGGCGTGCCGGTGGATATTTCGCGGACGGGCTATACGGGGGATCTCGGTTACGAGATCTGGATGCCGTGGAACGACGCACCGAAGGTTTGGGATGCGTTGATGGAAAACGGGCGGCAGTTTGATGTGCATGCGGCGGGAATGCTGGCTTTGGATGTGGCGCGGATCGAGGCTGGGTTGATCATGATCGAAGTGGATTACACCAGCAGCAAGCGGGCTCTGATTGAAACGCAGAAATATTCGCCGTACGAATTGGGCCTGGGCAAGATGGTGGATTTGAAGAAGGAGCATTTTATTGGGCGCGAGGCTTTGGCGGAGGAGCATAGGCGCGGGCCGAAGCGGATGTTGATGGGATTGGATATCAATTGGGAAGACGTAGAGCGGATTTACGATTCGTTTGGATTGGGGCCGCAGGTGCAGAGCACGGCTTCGCGGACGGCGGTGCCGGTGTATCGCGGCGGGTTGCAGGTGGGCAAAGCGACTTCGACGACATGGTCGCCGACGCTCAAGAAGATGGTGGCCTTGGCGAGTTTGGCGCGGGAACATGCGGCGGCCGGGACGGAATTGCAGATGGAACTGACAGTGGAGGCGGTGCGTCATAAGGTGCGGGCGGTGGTGCGGGAGTTGCCGTTTTTTAATCCGGCAAGGAAGATGGCGACGCCGATTGTTTAGTTTCCCGGCAAAGGCGAAAGATTTAACACAGAGAACGCAGAAAAAGGCATGAGGTCACGGAGACGGCCGGGAGCTGCAGGACTTCTCCGTTGTCCGGATTTTTTTCGCGACTGAAATTTCTTTTCGAGCGTAAAAAGCAGATCAACTTTTTTTTGTGGCGGGTGTGAAGTTTCGAGTTCTCGCGGATTGGATTGGGCCCCGACGTTAGAAGCATCTGGAGGCGGAGTTGAAGGCGATGCGATTTTTTGTGGTGGCAGGGATTTTGGCAGTAACTTTTTTGGCGGGCGGGAGAATGGTGAGCGCGCAGGATGCTAAGGGCGGGTGCCCGCCGGTGACGCGGGTGGATGATGTGAAAGAGACTTTGCACGGGGTGATGGTGAGCGATCCTTACCGTTGGCTGGAGGATCAGGATTCGCCGGAGACGCGGGCGTGGATTGCGGCGCAGAACGCGTGCACGCAGAGCGTGCTGAATGGGTTGCCAGGGCGCGAGGCGATCGCGAAGCGGTTGGGCGAATTGCTCAAGGTGGACATGATCGGGCTGCCGGTGGAGCGCGGCGGGAAATATTTTTACGCGAAGCGGGTGGCCGGGCAGGATTTGTACGTCCTTTATATCAGGCGCGGAGCGGCGGGCGCGGAGGAAGTGCTGGTGGACCCGTCGGGGCTTACTGCGGATCACACGACCAGCGTGAATTTTGAAGCGATTTCGGACGACGGAAAGATCGCCGCTTACGGAGTGCGCAAGGGCGGCGAGGACGAGGTGTCGATCCACTTCATCGATACGGACACGAGGAAAGAGCTGGCCGACGTGCTGCCTCGGTCGCGCTATTCGGAAGTTTCGTTCACGCACGACGCGAGCGGAATTTACTACTCGGAGCTGGGGAACGAGGGGCCGCGGGTTTTCTATCACGCGTTCGGCGCGGTGGGAAAAGACAAAACAGTTTTTGGCGATGGCTACGCGACCGACAAGATTATCGGGAATTCGATTTCGGACGACGGTCGATATTTGCTGGTGACGGTGTATTACGGGTCGGCGTGCGAAAAATCAGAAATCTGGGTGAAAGATCTGAAAACCGGCGGGGCGATGATGCCGGTGGTGACCACGATCAACGCGTGTTTCCAGGGAACGATTGCGGGCGGGACTTTGTATTTGCAGACCAACTGGAAGGCTCCGAAGTGGAAAATCCTGGGTGTACCGCTAGATCAGGCAGTGCCAGCGCCGGAAAAATGGAAAGAGGTGGTGCCGGAGTCGGCTTCACGAATGGAGAATTTCCAGCCGGCGGGCGGAAAGATTATCGCGCAGTATTCAAAGGACGCGGCTTCGGAGCTGAAGGCGTTTCGTCCGGATGGAAGTGGGGTGGAGGAGATTGCGCTGCCGCAGATCGGCACAGTGGCGGCGATGAGCGGACGGTGGAGCAGCGACGAACTGTTTTACTCGTTCCAGTCGTTCGCGGTGCCTTCGACGATTTTCCGGTACGAAGTGGCGAAACACGATCTGACGACGTGGGCCAAGCCGAGCGTGCCGGTGGATTCGAACGCGTTTGAAGTGAAACAGGTCTGGTACGAATCGAAAGACAAGACCAAGATTCCGATGTTTTTGTTTTACAAGAAAGGCTTGAAGCTGGATGGGGCGAATCCGGCGTTGATGACGGCGTATGGCGGGTTCGACGTGAGCGAGACGCCGGCATTTCGAGACGACGCGGTGATCTGGGCCGAGCACGGCGGAGTGTTTGCGTTGCCGGCGCTGCGCGGCGGCGGCGAATTCGGAGAAGACTGGCACCACGCGGGAATGCTGGACAAGAAGCAAAACGTATTCGACGATTTTTTTGCAGCGGCGGAGTGGCTGATCGCCAACAAGTATACGAATTCGTCGAAGCTGGCGATTACCGGGCGGAGCAACGGCGGGCTTTTGATGGGCGCGGCGATGACCCAGCGGCCGGAATTGTTTGGGGCGATCGTGTGCGGGTATCCACTGCTGGACATGATCCGCTATCAGAAATTCCTGGTGGCGCGTTATTGGGTGACGGAATACGGATCGTCGGAAGATGCGAAGCAATTCCCTGCCCTGTACGCGTATTCGCCGTATCACCATGTGGTGAAAGGGACGAAATATCCGGCGGTTTTGTTTTTAACTGGGGACAGCGACACGCGGGTGGCTCCTTTGCATGCGCGGAAAATGACGGCGGAAATGCAGGCGGCGCAGGGCGGGGATAAACCGATATTGTTGTTATACGATACAAAGCTGGGTCATAGTGAAGGACGGCCGGTGAGCAAGATTATTGAAGAGGATACGCAGGTTTTGGACTTTTTCTTCTGGCAAGTGGGAGTGAAGAGTTTCAATTGAGGCAGAGCGCCTAGACGGTGAAGCTGAGAGAAGAGGGCGTTTTTGGCGGGCGCTTCGCGAGTGATTGTGGCTTCGGGGGCGTGAAAAGCAGATCCCTCACCCGTGAACAGGTACGGGATGACATCGCGCTCATGGAGAGTTTTTGGGTGGTGCGGGCGTCCTGGCAAAAGCAGTGGCAGAGCCACCGCACTGCAAAAGTTCTTGGCGGAGCGGGGAGTGGCGAGGCTGGTTTTGTAGCGATGTGGAGATCGAAGAGAGGTCCGTTCGATTTGGGTGGCGGACTTATGAGTTTGGGCCTTGGAGGGTTCATGTTTGGAGTGATGCGGCGGGGCGGGATGAAGGCGAAAGCGGCGGGTTGGGCGATGGGCTTGGTGGCACTGGTAGTTTTGGCGCCGGGCGCGATGGCTCAGGCAACGACCCAGCAGGCTGAACCCGCGGCTGCGGCGGCTGCTCCAGCGCCTTCCGGTCCGGCGCCGATTAAACTTTTTGTGGATGCGACCCAGGCTCCGCAAAAGATTCTTCACGCGCACATGCAGATTCCGGTGCAAGCCGGGGCATTGACGCTGTACTACCCGGAATGGCTGCCGGGGGAACACATGCCGGATGGGCCGGTGATCGATGTGGTGGGGTTGAAATTTTCGGCGGGCGGCCAGGTGATTCCGTGGCGGCGGGATTTGGTGGAGATGTTTTCGATTCACCTGGATATTCCGGCGGGGGTGACGACGCTGAATGCGGATTTTGATTTTCTGCTGTCGGCGCCGTCGAGCGGATTTTCGGCGGGAGCTTCGGCGACGGCTTCGTTGGACGTTCTGAGCTGGAACCAAGTGCTGCTCTACCCGGCGGGGACGCCGGCGAAAGACATTCCGTTTGTGGCCAGCTTGAAACTGCCGGCCGGATGGAAATATGGGACGGCGCTGCCGGTGGCCAAGCAGGATGGAGACACGCTGGAGTTTGTGGAAGTGCCGCTGACGACGCTGGTGGATTCTCCGGTGATTGCGGGGAAATATTTCCGAGTGGTGCAACTGACGCCGGGCCAGAACCCTCCGCACGAGGTCGATATCGCGGCAGATAGCTCGGCGGCGCTGGCCATGAGTCCGGATACTGAATTGCATTTGCACAATCTAGTGATCGAAGCCGGGGCGCTGTTCGGCGTGCGGCATTACCGCGATTATCATTTTCTGCTGACGCTGAGTGATGACGTGGCGCACTTTGGCCTGGAGCATCATGAATCGAGCGACGACCGGACTTCCGAGCGGAGTTTGGTGGACGACGGCCAGCGGATCGAATTTTCGGGTTTGCTGCCGCACGAATTCGTACATTCGTGGAATGGAAAATACCGGCGGCCGGAAGGGTTGGCGACGCCGGATTACCAAGTTCCGATGAAGGACGATTTGCTGTGGGTGTATGAGGGGCTGACGGAATATCTGGGAACGGTCCTGACGGCGCGCAGCGGATTGCTGAACGAGGAGCAATCGCGCGAGGAGTTGGCTTATCTGGTGGCGACGTACACGCATCGGCCGGGGCGGGATTGGCGGCCGTTGCAGGATACGGCGGATGCAGCGCCGTTCTTGTACAACGCGAGCAACGACTGGTCGAACTGGCGGCGCGGGACGGATTTTTACGAGGAAGGCGAACTGTTGTGGCTGGATGTGGATACGACTTTGCGCGGGTTGACCAAAGATAAGAAATCGATGAACGATTTCTGCAAAGTGTTTCACGGCGGGAATACCGGCATGCCGGAGTTGAAGCCGTACAACTTTGACGAAGTGGTGTCGACGCTGAATGGGATTGCGCCGTACGACTGGGCGGGATTTTTGCGGGCGCGGCTGGATGGAGTGGCGACCAAGACTCCCTTGGAAGCGCTCGAGAACAGCGGGTGGAAATTGGTTTACAACGAGCAGCCGAATGAAATTATGGCGGTGGGAGAATCGCTGGGGCGGCGGGCGGATTTTACGTTCACGGTGGGAATGATCGTCGGCGATGACGGCACGGTGTCGGACGTGACGCACGGCGGGACGGCGTATGACGCGGGCGTGGCGCCGGGAATGAAGATCGTGGCGGTGAACGGCGAGGCTTATTCGCCGGACCGGCTGAAGGAAGTCATTTCGAATGCGAAGACGGTTTTGAATCCGATTCAGTTTATTGTGGCGAATGGGGCGCAGTTCAAGACCATGTCGATGGAATATCACGATGGATTGAAATATCCGCATCTTGAGCGCGACGGGACCAAGCCGGATTATTTGGGCGAGATCATGCATGCGCAGGCGCAGTAACAATGAGATTTCATCCGATTGCCTTGGTGGGCGTTTTGCTGGTGGCGGGCGGAGTGTTGACGTTGATCCGGCCGCAGATGAGCATGCCGGCGCGGAAGGAAGAAGTGCAGATTGGAGAGGGTAAGGCGATTATTAAGACGCGGAGGATTGTGACGTTTCCGCGGGCGTTTAGCGGGTTGTTGATTTTGGCGGGATTGGGGCAGGTGTTTTTTACCTGCCGGCAGCCGGTGAAAAGTTAGGTCGTTTGTAGTTCCCTCCTGAGTCGTTCTTTCGTTTTTATTCCCAGATGGTGACGTGTGGCTCGTGCCGTTTGGATGGGTTGAGCGGCGCGCTTCGCGGGCGGAGACGGACTACGGCTGGCGGATGCGTAGTTTTGCGGATTGACGCCGGTGGGTGGGGGTGCCAGTGTGCGCGCTTCCCCCTTGAGGGCTCGATCCATGAAGAGGATTGGATTCGTTGAGTGGCTACGGCTGTCGATGATTTTCGTTGGAGTGTCGGCGTTGCTGGCGGTGACGCCTGGGGCTCGGGCTGAGAAGTTTTCGGTTACTTCTTCGCCGGCTGGGGCGGAGGTGGAGATTGATGGGGTGGTGGTGGGAACCACGCCGTTCACGACGGAGTATCCGGGGGGATATTTTCACAAGACGCATACGGTGTTTGCGACTCGGTTGGAACATCGGATGGTTTTGCGGGTGGTGAAGAATGGATACGTGGTGCAGCAGATGACGATTACCGAGGGGCCATTCGATTGGATTGGGCTGACGGGGAAACATCATGGGAAGTATTTCGTTTTGCGGGCGGATCATTTTGCTTTGAGTTTGGAGCCGGTTGCTGTGCCGCGCGAATCGTCTGGTGAACGCGTGGGGCCTCTGCATCCGCGGGCGGATGCTGGGTATTTGGATTCTAGCGGGGCTGGAGGCGGAACTGGGATGGTGGCGATTGCGTCGGAGCCGGTTGGCGCGGAGATTTATGTGGATGGGAAATTTGTGGGGCAGACGCCTTCGACGGTGCCGTTGACGGCGGGGGCGCATCATGTGGAGGTGAAGGCGACGGGGCGGATGCATTGGGAGCGGGATTTGACGGTGGTGAAGGATGGCGCGGTTAGTTTGAAGACGGTGTTAGAGGAGAGGTGACGCAGGCTTGAGGAATTACGAGCGGGTGGCGAATTTTAGGGCGCGGTTGAGGTAGAGGTCGAGTTCGGGGACGCGGAGAATTTTAAGGATGGCGATCAGTAGGAGGACGCCTGCAGTCGAGACTACGGCCAGGAGTGCTACGGCGCCGGTTAGTTTTTGCCACGGCATGAAATTCTCCAGGTAGTTCGCTAGTTTGTAGCAGGCTAAACCCACCACGCAGGATGCTGCAGACACTTTCAGAAAAAATGTGAAGACGCTTAGGGTTTCCGGGTTACGGGTGCGTTTATTGAGGAGGACGAAGAGGACTACGGTGTAAACGATGATGCCGACGGTGCTGGCCAGGGCCAGGCCGAGGTAGTCGAGGCGTTTTACGAGTAGCCAGTAGAGCGGAAGGCTCAGGACCGTCGTGAGGGTGCCGACGACGGCGGGGGTGATGGTGTCGCGGGTGGAGTAGAAGCCGCGGGCGAAAATGTTTTGGGCGCCCCAGGCGAACATGCCGATGGAAAAGACGGCGAGAGCGGCGGCGGTGGAGGCGAGATCCGGGCCGCGAAGGCGGGTATGGGAAAAGGCGAGATGGGTGAGGGGCAGACTCTGGGCAATGGTGAGGGCGGAGATGGGGATCAGAATAAAAATCAGAGCGCGAAAGGTGGAGTTCAGGATTTTGTTGAGTTCGTCGAATTTTTTTTCGGAATACAACTGGGCGAGGATTGGAAACGAGGCCACGCCGATGGCCTGGCCGACCAAGCCAAGCGGGACACGCATGAGCGTCTTGCCCCAGGTGAGCCAGGTGATGGAACCGGCGCGGAGGTAGGAGCCGAAGGCGCGGATGATCCAATCGTCGACGAACGAAAGTGAGAGAGCGAGCATGATGGGGACGGAAAGCTTCAGGAACATCCAGAAGCCAGGATGACGAACGTTGAAGGTGGGGGAAAATTTCAGCTCCGGCGCAGTGCGCGCCATAAATCTGCAGGAGAAAATTTCCGAGGATGGCGCCGCCCAGGACGCCGACGGCGAATCCGGTGATGCCGATGCGCGGGGCGAGTAGGACGCCGCCGAGAATGATGCCGATGTTGTAGATGATGGGCGCGAGCGAGGGGATGACGAACTGGCCTTTGGCGTATTGGACCGCGCTGAGGATGCTGCCTTCGTAAAAACAAATCTGCGCGGGAAGCATGATGCGGGTGAGGAAGATGACGCGCTGGCGTTCGGCGGGATCGAAGCCGGGGGCGATGAGTTTGACGAGTTGGGGCGCGAAAATTTCGGCGACGGTGACCAGGGCGACGAGAACGATGCCCATGACGGACATCACGGTGGAGAAAGCGCGCCAGCCTTCGTCTTCATTTTTTTCGGCGACGTACATGGCGAAGACCGGGATGAAAGTGACGCTGAGCGAGCCGCCCGCGATCAGGTAATTCAGAAAATCGGGAAGGGTGAAGGCGGCGTAGTAGGCGTCGGTGATGGAATTGGAGCCGATTTGATGGGCGACGGTCCATTCGCGGAAGAGGCCGAGGATGCGGCTGAGCAGGACGCTGGCCATGACGATGCCGGTGGCGGCGGCGATGCGCCGATGGAGGTGGTCGGTCGTGGACACGTTGAGGAATATCGTATGTGTTTTGGAGGGCTGCTGCTAGGGCGGAGGCGAGAAGAGTTTCCGATGCGCGGCGACGAGCGTCACTACGTCGTGCTGGTCCGGGCAAGAAGGAGATCCTTCGTCGCTTCGCTCCTCTGGATGACGGCCAACTGCGGGTGGTCGGCAGGACTGGAAGGCTAGGAGAAGCGGATCGTTTCGGCGTTGCGCCGTGACTGAGTGATTTGCGGCTTGGCTGAAGTGGTCGTGGCTTTGACGATGCCTTTGAGCATGCCGGCGAAGACGAATTGGTGGATGGGGAAGAGGATGTACCAGTAGAGCTGGCCGAGAAGGCCGACGGGATCGTAGATGGCGGTTTGGCGGATGGAGGAGCCGGCGCCGACCGGCTCGATTTCGAACTGGAGCCAGGCGCGACCGGGAAGACGCATTTCGGCGGCGAGGCGGAGTAGGCGGTTGGGCTGAATGTCTTCGACCCGCCAGAAATCGACGGTGCTGCCGACGTAGAGATGATCGGGATCGCGACGGCCGCGACGCATTCCGGCGCCGCCAAAAAACAAATCGAGCAGGCCACGCAGGTTCCAGAGCCAATCCCCGTAGTACCAACCGTTCTTCCCGCCCAGACGTTCGATGGCTTGGAAAGCGATTTCCGGGGGCGCCGGAGTACGCGCGCAACGGGAGTCGATAATGCGGCGACCGTAGTGGGGCACGCCGGAAGGTGTGGTGGAACGGAGAGAAGAAAACGCGTCGGACCAGCGAGTTTCGGCGAACTGGCGATCTTCATTGGCGAGCGCGCGCATTAGAGCGGGGCGAAACCCGAGGGGTTTTACCGCGAAAATTTCCGCGGCGGAGGGATCGTTGACGATGGTTTCATTGCGCAGGCTATCGACGAGTTCGCGGCCGACCCGGGCATACACCGGAGTGACCAGGCCGAGCCAGAGACTGGAGAGGCGTGGCGAAAGAATCGGCACCGGAATCATGAAGCGTTTGAGGTGGCGCTGGCGGGCGTATTCACGCATGAGTTCCAAGTAGCTGACCTGGTCGGGACCGCCGATTTCAAAAATGCGGCTGCCGATGAGGGGCAGAGCAAGAGCCTGGACCAGATAGGCGATGACGTCTTCGATGGCGATGGGTTGCGTGCGCGTGTTGACCCAGCGCGGAGTGACCATCACCGGAAGTTTCTCGACCAGTGAGCGAATCATTTCGAAGGAGGCGCTGCCGGAACCGATAACGATGGAAGCGCGGAGTTCGATGGTGGGCACGCCCCATTGACGCAGGATGCCGCCAACTTCCTGGCGGCTGCGCAAGTGAGCGGAGAGATTTTCTCCGGCGCCGAGACCGCCGAGGTAGATGATGCGTTTTACGCCGGCTTGGCGAGCCGCGGCGGCGAATCCATGGGCGGCGCGACGGTCTTCGGCTTCGAAAGAATTTTCGGAGCCCATGGCGTGGACCAGGTAGTAGGCGGTGTCGACGCCGGCGAGATGCGCGGGGAGCGAAGCAGATTCGAGGACGTCGCCCAGGACGATTTCGGAGTCGGGGCCCAGGCGATGGCGCAGAGCTTCGGGATGGCGGGTGAGGCAACGGACGCGATGGCCGGCGGATTCGAGGACGGGCAAAAGGCGCCCGCCGATGTAGCCGGTGGCACCGGTGAGGAGAATTCGTTTGGCGTCAGGAGAATTTGTCACGATTCAGTTCTCAATTTTGTTTGGAGACCAAAAGAAAAAGAGGGCGCTGGTTTTTACGAGGAGCCAGCGCCCTTCTGATTTAGTCGGCTGTTTCGCGCCGATGGCGGTTATGGGTTAGTTGGGAATGAGAACGGTGTCGATGACGTGGATCACGCCGTTGGAGCACTGGATATCGGCTTTGGTGACGGTGGCGTCATTGATCATGACTTTTCCGCCGTCGGCGTGGATGGTGAGCATTTTGCCGTTCACGGTTTTGGCTTCGGTCATTTTGGATACCTGAGCGGCGGTGACGCGGCCGGGAACGACGTGATAGGTGAGGATGGCGACGAGCTTGTCTTTGTTTTCGGGCTTGAGCAGGCTATCGACGGTGCCGGCGGGGAGCTTGGCGAAAGCATCGTCGGTGGGCGCGAAAACGGTAAAGGGGCCGGGGCCTTTGAGCGTGTCGGTTAGGCCGGCGGCTTGAATCGCGGCGGTGAGCGTTTTGAATTGGCCGGCGGCAACGGCGGTGTCGACGATATCTTTTTTGGCGGCCGGGGCTGCGGGGAGATTGAGAGCGACTCCAAGGCTGACAGCGGCTACGATGATGGCGGCGAGCAAAGAATTTTTCCAAGTGCGAATCATTTCGTTCCTCCATGAAGTTTGGTTAAGGGTTGATCGACAAGCGCGGGACTTTAGGTCCCGAGTTTGGTTCAGAGATATGGAAACGTCTATCGGCTACCGTGCTGGGGCAACGGAGGGCTGGTGCCAGCGGTGCTGGATGGCCTTGAAGCTGACGGCTTGATAGAGGCCGGCGAGGCCAACGAATCCGTAGACGATGGCGGACACGGTGGAGACTTCGCCGAACTTCATGCCAAAGAGGGCGGCGACGAGATCGAAGCGGGCGACAGCGATCAGACCCCAATTCAAAGCACCGATTACCACCAAGATGGCCGCGAGCACGTCGAGTTTCTTCATGATGTTTTCTCCCCTGCAGTAAAAACTGCTTGTAACATGTTTAACTATAGAGATAATCAATTTAACGGCAAGGCAAATACGCCAGAAACGGAAAGTCGAATGAATGGCAGTCAAATGCCGAGCGCATTTTTGCTTGCAGGTTAAAACCGGGGGATTTCGATGCTTTCAGAGACATTAACCAAGGGCTTGAACGATTACGCGATTGGCGGAAAGGTGCGGGCGCTGCGGCTGAAGAAGAAGATGGGACTGGTGGAGCTGGGGCGGCACACCGGGCTATCGGCGGCGATGCTGTCCAAGCTGGAGCGGGGGAAGCTGTTCCCTACCCTGCCGACGCTGTTGCGGATCGCAATCGTCTTCAGCGTGGGGCTGGAATATTTCTTTACCGACGATTCGAAGCGGCACGTGGCGGCGATCGTGCGGCGCGGGGAGCGCAAGCGTTTCCCGGAGCGGTCGGACGGGCGGGATGTGTCGTTTTATTTCGAGTCGTTGGACTACACGGCGGTGGAGCGGAAGTTCAATACGTATTATGCGGAGTTTCAGCCGCTGAAGCCGGGGAGGGCGCGTCCGCACCAACATCCGGGGACGGAATTTCTTTCGGTACTGCGGGGAAAGCTGGAATTGCGGATCGCGGAGACGAGCCACCGGTTGGGGGCTGGGGATTCGATTTATTTTGATTCGTCGATTGCGCATGCGTACCGGAGGGTTAGTAAGGGTGGGTGTAGCGCGATTGTGGTTACGGCGGCGTAGGCTGGACGTGGGCGGCGCGGAGGGAGTTACTCCGTCAGGATGCTGGGCAAGAAGGAGATCCTTCGTCGCGGAAAGCGCTCCTCTGGATGACGGCCAAAGCAGTTTGGGTGATGGGACTGGAAGACTAGGAGAAGAGGATCGTCTAAACCCGCACCCTTTGCGTGAGGCAAGTGCGCAAAGAGTGCGGCACCCGGCGGGCGGCGCGCGCTTCGCGCTGAAATTTGGAATTCGGCGCTATGGCTTCGAGGCGATTCGGTCGCCGGGGAGAGTGATGGGTTGGCGCTCGGGGGAGTTGTGGGGTGCGGCGCGGAGATATTGGGCCGGGTAACTTGCGGGGAAACCGAGTTCACTCGCGATGTGGAGCGGGAGGTAAGGGTCGCGGAGGAATTGGCGGGCGATGAAGACCAGGTCGGCTTTTCCTTCGGCTAGGACGGCGCTGGCTTGGGCGGCGGTGGTGATCAGGCCGACGGCGCCGGTCATGATGCCGGTTTCGCGGCGGATGCGTTCGGCGAAGGCGACTTGATAGCCGGGGGCTACGGGAATTTTGGCGTCGGGCACGTTGCCGCCGGAGGAACAATCGATGAGATCGACGCCGAGCGGGGCGAGTTGATTGACGAGCGCGATGGATTGATCGATGTCCCAGCCGCCTTCGACCCAATCGGTGGACGAGATGCGGACGAAGAGCGGATATTTTTCGGGCCAGACTTTGCGGACCGCGCTGACGACTTCGCGGAGCAGGCGGGTGCGATTGTCGAACGAGCCGCCGTAGGAATCCGCGCGGTGATTGGAGAGCGGCGAGAGAAATTCGTGGAGCAGGTAGCCGTGGGCCGAATGAATTTCGACGACGCCGAAGCCGGCATGCAGGGCGCGAACGGCGGCGGCGGAAAAATCCGAGATAACTTTTTCAATTCCCTGCTGGTCGAGAGACGCGGGCGGGGCGTAGTCGGGCGCAAAGGTGATGGCGCTGGGGGCGACCGGTCGCCAGCCGCCTTCGGCGGGAGTGACGTAGGGGCCCTTATCCCAAGGCGGACGCGTGCTGGCTTTGCGTCCAGCGTGGGCGAGTTGCGTGCCGGGTACGGCGCCCTGAGCGCGGAGAAATTTGGTGATGCGCGAAAGAAATTCGATGTGAT
This sequence comes from uncultured Acidobacteriota bacterium, assembly GCA_963835025.1. Classification (GTDB taxonomy): domain Bacteria; phylum Acidobacteriota; class Terriglobia; order Acidiferrales; family UBA7541; genus Palsa-295. The sequence continues at coordinate 20,385 of CAWIEL010000087.1, read as the reverse complement.
CGTCCTTCCAAATGCCAAGGTCTTGCGGGGAGATGCGGCCTTCGGGGGAGACGGCGGCGGCTTCGGTGAGGATGAGCGAGGCACCTCCGACCGCGCGCGAGCCGAGATGGACGAGATGCCAATCGTTGGCGAAACCGTCGGTTGAGGAATATTCGCACATGGGCGAGACGGCGATGCGATTGCGGAGGCGGATGTCGCGGATTTGCAGGTCGTCGAACAAATTCATTCGGGAATCCCCTTTTATTTTTTCGGCGTGTATTTCTGCAAGAACGCTTAATCGTTCCGCTTGTGGGTCTTCAGGTGGGCGCGGTCGGCTACCGGGTCGAGCAGGCGGATGATGTGTTCGTTGGCTTGCGGGTCGAAGCGGTACATGAGGACGGCGTCGGCGGCGCGGTCTTCACCGACGAGTTCGAGTTCGGGATTGTCGAGGATCAGGTCGCCGTTGTTTTTGATGCGGACGGAGCTGCCTACTTGGAGAGTGATTTTTGTTTCGTTGGGATCAGATTTCATTGGGGCTCCTGTAGCGACGAGAAAAATACTTTAGCAGATGAGGGATTGGATGAGGTGGGTGGGGGAAAGGCGCGAGGTTTTTTAGGGGCCGGCGGCGCGCTATTTCATTTTGGGCTGGGCAAGAACGAGATCCTTTGTCGCTTCGCTCCTCTGGATGACGGCCAAGTGCGGTTTGGGCGGTAGGACTGGAAGGCTAGGAGAAGAGGATCGTCTTAACCCGCACCTTTGCACGAGACAACGGCGCAAAGAATGCGGCACCCGGAAAGTCAAATGCAAAAGCCGCCACCCTTAAAACCTTAGATGGATACTTGGATGCGATTAGAACTTGAAGACGACGCCGACGGAAGCTTTGGGGCTCCATTGGTGGGTGTTGAAATATTGGGAGCCGACGGCGTCGGCGCCTACGCGCAGGGCCCAGCGGGGCTTGAACGGGAGATCGACGCCGCCGCCGAAAGTGTAGGCCAGGGCGTGTTGAGAGCCGAAGGCGGTTTGCGGAGTGAAGTGCGAATAGCCGACTAGCGCGTGAGCCCAGAGTTCGATGCCGCGACGCGCGGACCAACGGAAGCGCGGACCGCCGCCTCCGAAGGCGAACCAGGAACTTTCGTCATTTTGAGTGGAGTGGGTGGCGGAAAGATCGCCTTCGGCGCCAACCCAATTCTTGAAGTAGTAGACCATGTTGATGTCGAAGCCGTTGGTATTCTGGGTGAAGCCGTTGCTGCCGGGCAATTCATAAAAGCGGAAGAAGGTATAGCCGAGATAGGCCTGCCAGTTGTAGGTCTGGAAAACGCTGGTGACATCCTGCGGAGCAGGAGTGGGGGCGAGCGAAAGCGAGAGCGGCGTGGACGAAGCAGCCGCGGAGGCGACTACCGAAGAGGCCGGGAGGGGCAGGTCCGGAGCCGGAGCAAAGGGCGTGGTGCGGATGCCGGCCGAAGCGGCGGGAGTGGAATCCAAGCTGAAGGAAGGAGCCAGCGGCAAGATGGATTGAGCGCCAGCGCCTAAAGCGGCGAAAAGCACGAGTATGAAGAGTACTGCAATATGTCGCATCGAAAATTTCCCCCAGACAGCAAGTCGGGCCTATATGTGCACCCATAATTTGACCGAGAAAGGGTACCCGTGTCCACCCTAAATTCAAAAAAGGGAGAGAAGAGTCGCGTGCGAATCATGTGCCGGGGCGGAGCAGGGTTCGGGGATTTCGGCGTTTCGTTCCGGTGCAATAGAATCGCACCGCATCGTCGTCGGCGTCGGCGTCGGCGTCGGGGCAAGAAGGAGATCCTTCGTCGCGAAAGGCGCTCCTCTGGATGACGGCCAACTGCGGTTGGAAGGTAGAGTTGCGCGGCTAGGAGAAGCGGCGCGATTTCGTAGCTGGTGAAAGAGGGCTGGCGGTCTGAAGACCGCCGCTACAAAAGCGAGCCGGATCGATCCGTTTTTGGTGGAGTCCTGATTCAGGAGCGGGTGGGGACTGGTTCGGGGATTTGCGATGGGGATGGTTGGGGTGGCGCGGCGGTGGGCGGGGTGCGGTGGGCTTCGATTTCGGTTAGGGCCTGGGCCAGGGTGACGGCTACGGCTTGGTTGGCAGAGAGGCCGAGGCGGGAGTGAAGGCGGTCGGGGTCGCCGCGGTAATCCCAGATGCCGAGCAGGACGTCGACGTTGGGAAGGTGCGTTTGCAACTGGGCCAGGGCGGCGCGGGCATTGGCCAGGGCGTGAAGGGGGAGGGCGGAGATGCAGACGATCTCTGGCTGCGCTTGCGCTGCTTTCGCCGCCATTTCGGCTACGCGGCCGTGCGGAATACATTCGGTGTGGTATCCGGCGGTGGAGAGCAATTGACAGAGCATGAGGCCGACGATTTCGTCGGCTTGATCGCGGGCGGGCATGACGACGATTTTGGGGAGCACGGCTGAGGGGCTCGGCGCGGCGGAAGAATCACCGGATTCGGATGCGGCGGACGCAGGGGCGAGCGTGGCGAAATCATCACCGAAAATGGCGCGGGGACTTTGGCGGCGTTCCTCGAAAAGTTCGCCGACGATGCGGCGCGTGTTTTCGATGATGAACTTGGCGGAGTTATGGTCGAGGCGTTCGCGGTGGCGGTCGCGTTCGGCGGCGCCGAGGGCGGAGAGCAAAACGGAATCGTACAAATCGGCGAGCGGTTTCGTGTGGAGATATTTTTCGAGGACGCGCTTGGCCTCTTCGTGATCCATGGCGAGAAGGCGCTGGTAGTAGCGGGTGCCGGGAGCGAGAACCGGTTCGTCGCCGAGCAGGACGGTAAGAAAACCGAGACGCGGAACGTGACGGCCGATGACCACGACGCAGACTGTGAGTGGAGTGCAGAGGACGAGACCGATGGGGCCCCAGATGGCGGTCCAAAAAATGGCGGCGAGAAGGATGGCCATGGCGGAAATGCCGGTGGACGCGCCGTAGAGCATGGGCTCAAGAAAATTGGAGACGAGGACTTCGGTGACCGCGAAGAGGCCGAAAATTTCCAGCGGCTTGACCCAGCCATTGAAGATGGCGATGGAAAGCAGCAACGGCATGATGCCGCCGAGAGGCGGGCCGATGTAAGGAAGGAAACGCAGGACTCCCACCAGAACACCCCAAAGTAATCCGCCGGGAATCCCAATAAAGTGCAGGGCGGTGCCGATGAGAGCGCCGTAACAAATATTGACGAGCAGCTGGAGACGCAGATAACGGCTGACGCGGGCGGTGGCGTCATCGATGGCTTGGGTCATGACGTGCAGGCTGCGTTGGCCGGCGAGAGAGATGAGCCGATTGCGAAGATTCTCCCGGCGGATGAGCATGAAAAAAGTGAGAACGACGACGATGCTGAAGGTGGCCAACAGGCCAAGAATATTTTCGAGAGATTCGAGGGGCAGGGTGGGCGAGGTGACGATTTCGACGGGCATAGGCTTCAAGCGAGTAGGAGTGGAATTGCGCGAGGCGACCGGGGCCGAGCCGTCGGGATGCGCGGGAGGAGCGGCAAGATCTTTGCTGATCTCGTTCATGGTGTCGGAGGCGTTGTTGAGGGCGGTGCTTTTGGTCCAGGGCAGGGATTCGGCTTTCTGACGAATATTGGATTTGTAGTTGGGAAGCTGATTCATCACTTCGGAGAATTGCTGGGTGACGGTCCAGCCGACGGCGCCGACGATCAAGAAAGAAAGGGCGACGACTAATACGGTGGAGAGCAGGCGGCCGAAGTGGAGGCGCTCGAGAAATTTGGCGACGGGGGTGAGGACGAAGGTGATGAGTACGGCGAGAGTGAACGGAATCAGGACGACGCGGGCGAAATATAAAGTGGCGACGAGGGCTACGGCGACGAGAACGCCGAGGATGCGGCCGAGATTTTTATCGCGAGTGTAGCGTGGCATGTTTTGCGCTGTAGTGCGTTTGGGAATATAGGGTTACGCCGCGATTACGTGGTTTAGGGTAGCGGAGTGGTTCAGGGCGGACCATACAGGGATGCACTGATTAATGGATGGGAGAAAATGAGTTCGTACGGAGGCGAGAGGCGAAAGGGCTGGGCAAGAAGGAGATCCTTCGTCGCGCACGGCGCTCCTCTGGATGACGGACCAATGCGGTTTGGGCGGTTGGACTCGGCGGCTAGGAGAACCGGATCGTCGTACGTGACATCCAGCCCCCGTTCGTCAGGATTATCAAGTGGTGGGAATTTTGCGGGCTGGAGCCAGCGAGGAGTAGACGGCGGCCAGGGCTACGATTACGTTGGCTACGACTACGGGCATGGCGTGAATGAGTACACCGTAGGTGACCCACATCAGGGCGGCTACGGCTTGGACCAGGCGCAGGGATTTGGGCGTCTTGCAAAAGTAGGAGACGGCGAAGACGGCGGTGGCGATCCAGCCGATCCAGGAAATCAACGCAGCTTCCCTTCCGCCAAAGGCTCTTCGACGGCTTCAGATTTTGTGGCCCGCAGGGTGAGCCAGTCGGTACGCACCTTATCCCACTCCTGAATCAGGAATCCGTGGGACTCGATGAATTTTCGGATTTGGGTGCGGTGCATGCCGACAATCTTTTCAAGAATTGGGACGAGGACGCCGAGAGCGTTGGAACTGAGAACGGTGCGCTGAGCGATTTGGGTGACGTGTTCGGTTTCGGAAACGGCGATAGTGAAACCGTCGCGAGCGTTCACATGGAGCATGACGTGAATGTCGGAGCTGCCGTCGCCGGCGTAAACGACGTGATCCGGGCCGATTTCCTTGCTGGCCTGGAGTTCATCGAGGAAAGCGACTTTGCCGTAGCCGGCGGTGGCGCGGACGATGGTGTCAATTTCGCCGGTGGGCTTGTAGATGAATTCAGTGCCGTGAATGTGGTCGGCGGGCAGCAGGCCTTCGAGGGCGCTGCGAACGACTTCGACCGGAGCGGCGGAGAGGACGTAGAAATCGAAGTGATAGCCTTCGATACCGTGATCGAGAATCTGATTCAGAAGACCGATGTTCGATTTCAGACGGATCTGCTTACCGACTTGGATTAAGTGTTCTTTGCGGACGCGGGAACGCAGATCGGGATCGTGCAGAAGCAAGTAGGCGAGTTCGGCGCCCTGCTGGACGAGATTGAGCTTGGCCATGCCCCGGGCTTTGCGCTCGAATTCTTCGGTGGGAATGCCGACGATTTCGGAGAGGACGTAGCCGGAGTCGTTGAAGGTCAGGGTCTGGTCGAAGTCGCTGACGAATAAGTAGGATTTCAGGGCGCTGGCGTTCATGGCTGGATCACTCCTGGTACTGCGGAATCATTATATAAGGCTTTCATTCGGGCCCGTGTGCGCGGCTCGTGGAGGGCGGGCCGCGGACGGGGGTGACTCTTTAATGAATGATAGCACCGGGGCGGAGGAGGATTCGGACGGAAAAGGCGATGTGTTGCATCGATATTATGGAAGGTCGAGAGGGCGGGAGCAGAATTTGCGGAAGTGGGACTAAGCGGAAACGCCGACGCTCCGGCAGCGTTGCGCGTGGGCAACCTGCCGGAGCGTGGCTAAGGGCTTATTCGAGGGCGACAACTGCGAGCGGAGCGATGGCCTGGGTGCGAGAAAACTCCGGCGCCGTGGCAGGCTTGCGCGCGGGGTGGAGTTTGCTCCAGCTGCTGTAATTGTCGCGCATCTGCTCGATGTGATGCGGGATGTGGCGTTCCTGAATGGTCATCCAACGCTTGAGAGTGATGGTGCCGAGGCGCGGATGAGTGACGTTATTTTCCCAAGTGTGATCGGGCAGAGCGCACAACAATTTATGAGTGGCTTTGCGCAGATGAATGATGATGTCGAGAGCTTCGCGAACACTTTGATTGAAATAGCCGAGGGACTGGCGCCAGCGGCCGCTGTCAAATTCCGGGACAGCGTTGGATGGCTCGGCAATAAAACCACGGCAACGGATATACGCGTTGGCTTCGGCGTCAGCAAGATGGATGACGATATCGTGAATGCTCCAGCGATCGGAACGGGGCTGGTAGCACCACATTTTTTTGGGGAGCTGACGCAGAGCGGCCTGCAAAAGCGTGGGGCCAAATCCGAAGAGTTCCAATTCCTTTCGAATTTCCTCTCTCATTAGAACAACCCCCTTTCATAACTTAGACGCATGTAAGGCGAAAATTGTTTGCTCGCGATCGAAAATATTTTCATTGGAATGAGATGTTTGTGACCAAAAAGGGCGTGCGCTGCAGAACAGTGTTCACGCGCGTGCAGCGGCAACCCACAAAATTTCGAAAACGAGAATTTGCGAAATCGGGACTACGAGATTACGGATATTTATAAGCGGATAGAAAGTGAAAAACCGTAGGTGAGTGAGTTTCCGAAATTCGGATATGACGACGAAAGTTGACTACCAGAACTGGTAGCGAGCAGTTCCGGCCATTCGGCTAAGACCCTACCGTTGATACAGATGCGGGATTTCAGAATATGGCGAAACAGATGCATTGGTGTGTTCGGCCCAGGATGGCTCGAGCAAGTCCGGAAATCCGAAAGCCAACTCAAGAATTTTCCTCTTATTCAAACTGCAGAACGGAGAAACGAATGAAATTGAAGCACAGTTTCATGATCGCAGCGGTACTCGCGTTATTCATGATGCTGGTGCCGGGGAATGCCGCGGCGCAGAGCATCGTGACGGGAGCAGTGGGAGGCGTGGTGACCGACGCATCGGGCGCAGTGATCGCCGGAGCATCGGTGACACTGAGCAACAGCGACACTGGCTCGGTTTTGACAGCGACTTCCGGATCAGCGGGAACGTATGAATTCACGCTGCTGAAGCCGGGCTCGTATACGTTGGCGGTATCGAAAGCCGGATTCAAGCAGAAGTTGCAGCCGGTAACGATTCTGCTGGGGCAAACGACGCAGGCCAACATCAAGATGGAAGTTGGCGCGGCGTCAGAAACGGTGACGGTGACGGAGCAGGGCGCGTTGCTGCAGACGGAAGACGCGAACATCTCTTCGAACTTCGACACCAAGAGTGATTAAGAAGTACCAAATCCGGGCGGCGACATTACTTATGTTGCGCAGATCGGCACCGGGAATCACGATGAACAATTCGACGGGCGGCGGATACGGAAACTTCAGCGCGTTCGGATTGCCGGGAACGGCGAATTTGTTCACGGTAAACGGCAACGACTATAACGATGCGTTTTTGAACCTGAACAACTCCGGCGCGAGCAACCTGCTGTTGGGTGGAAACGAACTGCAGGAAGTGGCGGTAGTGAGTAACGGCTACACCGGGCAGTACGGACGGCAAGCCGGCGCGCAGGTGGACTACACCACGAAATCAGGCGGCAATTCGTTCCACGGCGACGCGGTGTACAACTGGACGGGACGCGAATTGACAGCGAACGATCCGGTGAATAAGGCGTTCGGCCAGACGCGGCCCTTTGAAAACAACAACCAGTGGGCGGCATCGATTGGCGGGCCGATCAAGAAGGATAAGGCGTATTTCTTCGTGAATACCGAAGGGATTCGCTACATCTTCGGATCGATTCACACGCCGAGCGCGCCAACCTCGGCGTTCGAATCCTTCGTTCAAGGCAATGTGCCAGGGGACGCGGCGACGCAGGCTTTTTATCAAAATGCATTCAACCTTTACAACGGAGCTCCGGGAATTGGGACTGCGGTGGCGAACGGCTTCAATCCAGTATTCAGCGCCACGAACCCTCAGGGTCCAGGCAGTTGCGCGGGATTCCCGTTCACCAGCGATGCGAATGGAAAGACGCTCAGCATCATCGGGCTGCCGGCGACGTTCCAGCCGGGAGGAGCTACCCCGGGCGAATGCACCCAGAGCTGGACCCAATCGGTGGCGAGCGGAAACAAAGAATGGCTGCTGAGCGGACGGGTGGATTACAACTTCAACGAAAACAACAAACTGTTTGGCCGAGTGAAGTTCGATCGCGGAACGCAGCCGACCTACACGGACTCGATCAACCCGACGTTCAACGACAGCAGCATTCAGCCGCAGAACGAAGGGCAATTGAACTACACGCACATCTTTACGCCGAACGTGGTGAACAATTTTATTTTCTCCACGCTTTGGTATTCGGCGATTTTCGGGAGCACGAACCCCGGACCATCGCTGGCGTTGTTCCCCGGCAACCTGGCGTTCCCGATCGACGGATCGCTGACGGCGCTGGGCACCGGTTCGGGAAACCCGGGCGGATTCGCACAGGGATTTCTGTATCCGCAAGGCCGGCGGGTGACGCAATGGCAGTTGGTGGATGACCTATCGGTGGCGCGTGGAGATCACACGTTCAAGATGGGAGTCAACTTCAAGCGCGACGACATTACGGACCTGACCGCCGCGTCGCAGACGTTGTATCCGGCATTGAACGTGACACTGTTCGGCTTCGCGAACGACCAGATCGCCCCGAATGGATGCGCGGCGGATGGGACGTGCGGCAGCGCAGTGTACAACTTCGCCACCAACCACGAGCAACCGGTTGCACTGTACAGCGTAGGCTTTTATTTCCAGGATGAATACCGGGTGAACTCGAAACTGAAACTCACCTTGACCATGCGGGCGGACCGAAACTCGGGCGGCTCGTGCCAGTCGGCGTGCGCGGGCTTGCCAGCGGCGCCATTCAACGTGTTGCCGCACGGTGAGACGATTCCTTACGACCAATCGTTCCTGACCGGATCGACAGACGATCATTCCGGGAATCGAGAAAGTGGTGTTCGAGCCGAGAATCGGATTCGCCTGGACTCCGATGGGTCAGAACACGGTTATCCGCGGCGGAGTTGGGATGTTCCCGGATCTTTATCCCGGAACGATTCTGAGCGCGTATGACACCAACTTCCCGCAAGTGAATAATTCAACGTGCCGATCGGGACGGTGGCGTTCGATGGACTGCCACCAGGATCGACGGCGTTCCCGACGAGCGGAGTGAATCTGGTGACGCAGTGCAACACGGCGTTCGCCTCGAACTACGCGACGGGCGGCAGCTTGACGACGGGCGGATCGAGCGGCGGCGGTTATGCCGGCGCAGCAGCACCGATCGGCGGATGTCTCGATGCGTTGGGCAATCTTTCAGTGCCGACGATCAGCGACGTTTCGCGCAATTTGAAGAACCCGAAGTACGTTGAATGGAACTTCGAAATTCAGCGGACGTTCGGATCGCACACGGTGATCTCGGCGAACTATGTGGGAAACCACGGGTACGACGGGCTGATCTTCAACAACGACGGGAACGGCTTCGGATTCGGAGCACTGCCGACGACGGCGCCAGACCCGCGGGTTGGGCAAGTGAACTTCCTGCAGAACGGCGGCGTTTCGAACTACAACGGCCTGACGCTGTCGGCGCAGGAAAACAACTGGCACGGAATCACGGCGCGATTGAACTACACCTACTCGCACGAACTCGACGATCTCTCGAACGGCGGCGTATTGCCGTTCAGCGTGATCACGACGATTCCGGCGCAGATCAACCCCTTCAACCTGAAGGACAACTACGCATCAGGCGACAACGATGCGCGGCACCAGATTTCCGCGAGCTACATTTACCAATTCCCGTTCAAGAGCGAGAACCGGCTATTGAACGCGGCGATTGGTGGATGGCAGCTTTCGGGCACCATGTTCTATCGCACCGGCTTCCCCTTCAGCTTCCTCGATGGAGGGACGACGGGCGGGCTGGCCGGGAACAACCTGGGCGGCTCGGTCATTTTGTTGCAGCCGACGCCGGCTTTCACGCAAAGGAATTTCTCGAACGTGCGAGGCTGCGTGATTGCGGCTTGCGTGACGGCGGGGGACTTCCAGACCAGCACGGATTTCACGGGAGATGTAGTGGGACGCAACGCTTTCCGTGCACCGGGCTTTCTGGGCGGCGACATGAGCATCCGCAAGAATTTCAAATTGACGGAGCGAGTTGGGTTCCAGTTGGGGTTGAACGCGTATAACTTCCTCAACCACGCGAACTACGGCGCGCCGTACCCGAACAACAATGCGAGCATCTTTGGCCAGTCGGTTATTACCCAGACGCCTCCCACGTCGCCCTACGGCGCGTTTGCGGCGGCGGCGACGGACCAGAGAATCGCGCAGATCACGGGCAAATTGATTTTCTAACTTGCCAGTGTGTATCCCCCCAAGAAAGGGGCAGCCCGTGAGGGCTGCCCCTTTTTTTTTGGTTTGGAGTTTGCGCAGCTTGGCGACGGCTTAGTTATTCTTTTCGTCGAGCCAGGGTTCGAGGATTTGGGCGGCGACGGCGTCGCCGTGAGAAGACCAGTGGCCGTCACACTTCAGGAAGTAGGACATGAAGCCGGCTTGGTCGCGCGCGTCCATATCGGGGAGAAGATCTTTCACCGGGATGCCGACCTGCTGGCCCCAGGCTTCCATGACTGGGCCGAGACGGTTGGTGCCGGCGCTGTGGAGGCGCTGGAAATCGTTGGCGCGGGGGATGAGGAATACGGCGACGCGGGCATGGTGAGCGTCGGCGGTGGCTTTAATGTCTTCGAGGGCGTGCTGGAGGCGGGCGAGGTCGACATCGTTGAAATCGTTGTAGCCGGAGTAGGGGCTGCGGTTGTGCCAGTAAAACTGGGAGATGAGGAACTGGCCCACGTGATAGGAAGCGAGATAGGCGCGCAGGACGGCTTCGACATGGGCCCAAAAACCTTCGCCGGAACTTGGATCGAAATGGCCGGTGTAAAAGACTGAATAATCGTCGGCGTAGTAGGGACGGTAACGATCGCCTTCGCCGATCTGTTTCCAGTAGGCGAGGTCCATATCGTGGAAATCGTTGTCGGGGAGGACGCCGACAATGACGAGATTGTGATCGAACTTGGCGGCCATGGATTTGTAGAGCAGCGCGTATTGCAGGGGGCCGAAGTTACCGCCGGCTCCGAAATTGAGATGTTCCCTTCCCGTGTCTTTTTCCAAAACATTGGAGAGGCGGTCTGCAGTGGGGACGCCGAGGCCTTCCATAAAGGAATCACCGAGGACGATGGTGCGCGGGGCGGAGGAATGGAGGGAGCGTTCGGAATCGCGGGCGCCGTAGCTATTGGTTTTGTATTCGACCGTGAAGCAGCCCTCTTTGTGGATGAAGGTGCCGTTGGGGCGATGCCAGACGCCGAATTCGGGATTGATGTCGGCCCAGAAGGAATTGTAATTGACGTGATAGCTGGGCTTGCTGGACGGCCACTTTTTGAAATTGACGATGACGAGAGAGGCGAGTTCGGCGAGGACTACGAAGACTAAGAAATTTATCAGGATGAGTTTGGGCCATTCCATCCAGCGCGAGCGGCGCTTTGCAGGGGTGGGAGTGGCGGGCATTTTCGGAGATGAGTCGACCATGCCGTTCCTTTGGGTGCGAGATGAGTGCGGACGCGTGTAGCCGAGGGCCTGGCCTAGGCTCGCGCGTTAAAAGTTTATCAAGCCTTGCACGTCGGAGGTTCGAAAGGTTACTGAAGAAATTTTGGAGCAAGGCCCGTGGGACGTAACTGATACGCGGCGATTCTGAGGCGGCGCTTGAAGGTGCAGGGGGGGTGAGTCAGAATTGAGTTCCCTTCTGCAAAGCTGTTCGGTTTGGAAACTTCCCCTCTCAAGTTGAAGAGCCTGGTTCGTTAACGGCGGACGCACGCATTGGTGCGCCATGACGGTCACCGGTGTTCGTCACCGGGAGGAAACCATGGATTCGCCCGAAATTTTCCTGCACGGTTCTTACAACGGCTGGCTGGTCGCGCTGTCGGTGATCATCGCGATATTGGCGGCGTACGCGGCGCTGGACCTGGGAGGACGGGTGACCTCCGCGCGCGGGAGGGCGCGGCGATTGTGGCTGGGAGGCGGAGCGATCGCGATGGGCATCGGCATCTGGTCGATGCACTACCTGGGCATGCTGGCGTTCGGTTTGCCGGTGGCGGTGGAATACGACTGGGTCACCGTAGTGATATCCATGGTTGCGGCGATTTTCGCGTCGGCGGTGGCGCTGTTTGTGGTGAGCCGGACGACAATGGGCCTGGCGCGGGCGGTAGTGGGAAGTATTTTCATGGGTTCGGGAATTGCGGGGATGCATTACATCGGGATGGCGGCGATGCGGCTGCCGGCGATGTGCAGTTATTCGGCGCCGATGGTGGCGGCGTCGGTGGTTTTGGCGGTGGTGATTTCGTTCGTGGCCTTGCTGCTGACTTTTCGACTGCGCGGCGAAACGCACCAAAGCAGCTGGAGAAAAATCGCGGCGGCGGTGGTGATGGGCGCGGCGATCCCGATGATGCACTACACCGGGATGGCGGCGGTGCATTTCCGGGCGATGCCCTCGATGCACGGCGATCTGGACCACGCGGTGAGCATCACCGCGCTGGGGATAACGGGAATCACCGGGATCACGTTTTTGATACTGGTGTTGACGTTGGTGACCGCGATCGTGGACCGGCAGTTCAGCTCCAAAGAGATCGAATTGCAAAAGAGCGAGAAGCGCTACCGGCAAATTGTGGAGGCGGCGCTGGATTCGTTTGTGGGGATGGATTCGCGGCGGAATATCGTGGATTGGAACAAGCAGGCGGAATTTACGTTTGGATGGACCCGAGCAGAGGCGATCGGACGCGCTCTGGATACGATGATCGTGCCGGAACGGTATCGCCGCGCGTGTGAAAAAGCACTGGGGCAATTTCTGGTGTCGGGGAAAAGCCGCTTGCTGAACAAGCGGATTGAAATGTTCGCGCTGCACCAGGACGGACACGAATTTCCGATTGAATTATCGATGACGGCGACGAGCTCGGGGAACGAGCAGATTTTTGCGATGTTCTTGCGGGACATTACGGATCGGAAGCGCGCGCAGGACGAGCTGAAGAAGGCGAAAGAGGCGGCGGAGACGGCGAGCGCGGCCAAGAGTACTTTTCTGGCGACGATGAGCCACGAAATCCGGACGCCCATGAATGGAATTCTGGGGATGACCGAGTTGGTGCTGGATACGAGCTTGACCGCAGACCAGCGTGAGAATCTGGGGCTGGTGCGGCTTTCGGCGGAATCGTTGCTGACGATCATCAACGACATTCTGGATTTTTCGAAGATCGAGGCGGGAAAATTGGAGATGGAGATTCTGCCGTTCCAGTTGCGGGACAGCCTGGATGAATCGATGCGGCTGCTGAGTTTTCGAGCACACCAGAAAGGACTGGAGCTGGTTTACGAGGTGGAGCCGGATGTGCCGGACTCTTTGCGGGGAGACGCGGGGAGGATTCGGCAGATTTTGATTAATTTGGTGGGTAATTCAATCAAGTTCACCCAGCGCGGAGAGATTTACGTGAACGTCGGGCAGAAATCGCGGGACGACGGGACGGTGGGGCTGCACTTCGCGGTGAAAGATACGGGCGTGGGGATTCCGCGGGACAAGCAGGAAAAAATCTTTGACGCGTTTTCCCAGGCGGATGGATCGATGGCGCGCAAGTATGGCGGGACGGGATTAGGCCTGGCGATTTGTACCCGGCTGGTGAGTTTGATGGATGGGTCGATTTGGGTGGAGAGCACGCCGGAGCAAGGCAGCACGTTTCATTTTACTTTGCGGTTGGAGATGCAGGACGAGCGCAGGGATGAACCAGAAGCGGCGCAGCCGGCACAGTTGCGGGATATCCGAGTGCTGGCGGTGGACGACAACTCGACGAATCGGCGAATTTTGATGGGAATGCTGGGGCGTTGGGGGATGAAGGCCACAGCGGTCGACGGAGGAAAGGCGGCGTTGGAAGCGTTGGAAGAAGCGACCTTGCGCGGGGAGCCATTCCGATTGGTGCTGGTGGATGGGCAGATGCCGGAGATGGACGGATTTATGCTGGCGGAAAAGATCAAGGCCCATCCGGGTCTGGCGACAACGACGACGATCATGATGCTGACCTCGTCGGGACAATTGGGCGATTCCGCACGATGCCGGGAGATTGGAGTGGCGGCCTACCTGGTGAAGCCGACCCGGGCGAAGGAATTGCGGGAATCGATCTGCGGTGCCTTGCGCGGCGGGCCGCGCGTGGCGGCGAGTGGCCTGGCGGCGGGCGTGAAATCGGGAGCGAGCGGAAATGGTTCGCATCGTGCTGCTGGCTGAAGATAACAGCGTGAATCAGACGCTGGCGCTGCGGCTGCTGGAGAAGCGCGGGTACCGAGTTTCGGTGGTGGATAACGGGCGGGCGGCGGTGGAAGCCTTGCAGCGGGATAGGTTCGACCTGGTGCTGATGGATATTCAGATGCCGGACATGAACGGGTTCGAGGCCACGGCCGAGATTCGGGAGAAAGAGAAAGCGAGCGGATCGCATATGCCGATCGTGGCGATGACCGCGAATGCAATGAAGGGCGACCAGGAGGCGTGCCTGGCGGCGGGGATGGACGGGTACGTATCCAAGCCGATTCGCAGCGTGGAATTATTCGCGACGATCGAAAATGTGCTGGCGCAATTCAGCGGAATCCGAGTGAACGGAGAAACATTGCGAGACAGCACTCCGGTGAGCAAGGCGTAGCCGCATTCTTAAGTGTTCTTGAGTGCGGCGCGGGCCGGGGCTTCGGTAACTTCATGGAGCTGGCCGGTTTTTACGTCGTAGATGAAGCCGCGAACCGGCAGGTCCTGGAGATAAGGATGGCCGTTGATGCGAGCGACCTGCAGGCGGACGTTGTCTTCCAGATTTTGAAAGGTGTGGAATTCGACCGGGGCGACGGCGCCGGTTTTCGCTGCGAGGCGATTCAGGAGCTCGCGATCATCCAGGTTGAGCATGCCGCATTCGGTGTGATTGATGACGATGACTTCGCGAGTGCCGAGCAGGTGATGGGAAATAATCAGGGAACGGAGAGCGTCGTCGGTGGCGATGCCGCCGGCGTTGCGAATGACGTGCGCGTCGCCGTCTTGCAAGCCGAGGACGTCGGCGACGGTGATGCGGGCGTCCATGCAGGCGAGGACAGCGAGCTTTTTGGCGGGAGCGACAGCGAGATCAGCGCGATCGAAGGCGGAAGCGTATTTTTGGTTGGCCTTCAGGGCATCGTCGGTGGCGCTCATTCGCTAAAGACTCCTTGGGAGTGGCGGGTTATTTTAGCGAAAGGACGGAGGGGAAAGCAAAAGCGCGGGCTTCGGGGTAGTGCGGCAGTTTCCGGTAACGCGACTCATCAGGAGTTGGCGGCACTTGGAGCGGCGGGGGTGCCTACCGGCGGTTTGGCTTGACGTAACAACATGAGACTTCGATTGAAGGACGCCAAGAAATACTGCATCGTCCTCTGCAAGGATCTGGAACTGGAGTTCACTCGCAACGTACTCCGCATCGAGTGAAAAGGCGGAGAGTCTGGCGCGCCACTGAGCGCACTAGAGAATTGATCGCGAGTCCAGTTTTCATCCAGCCCTTTTTGCAGAAGCGAAATTGCCTGTTCGTACGCGGATGCCAGGGAAACTCGCTGGTCAATTATTACCTTCAACCATTTGGCGTCTCCGAACATCGCCCCATCCTCCCAAACCACCGCAACAATCTCCACCTTGTCGGGGAGATGTTCGCCGAAGGCAAACGGAAGATCCATCGTCATGTTTGCACCGGGTCCGAGAGGCTGCTGAACGCCGCGGCGGGGGTCTCGCCAGACCTGCACGATGGGATCCCACACCATTTGTCCGTAAGGTCGCTCGGATGACACCGAAAATTGAAAGACGCAGGCCGTTACAGGCTTGCTGGAAAGGTTAGTGACGCGAAACTTCGGCCCTCCCTCCGCGGCCGGCTGAATCTCCACGTCAAACATGCCTTGGTCGATGGCGTTCGATTGACCGTGCGCTGCTGGCGAGTTAAACAGGCTCGCGATTACGACCGAGACAACGATAAGCATCTTCATCGAAGCCTCCAACCTGTCGGAAACATAACAAATCATGAGGGTGAGAGTCACCTCGACTGACCTTTTGCGATATGACACAACTGCGTCTCGTGACGTCATCAAGGTGAGCTCCTGATTAACGCCCTTATCGGACATGTGCCAACTGGTGATTTCATGTTCGATCACGCGAGGCATCGGGAGGCACAGGATTTCGCGCTCGTTCACGCCACGCTCGACGCCATTGCCTCTCGCTTTGCTGGCAGGAGCGCTAATAGGACGGCTCCGATCACAGCGAATAAGACCACATCGGTAAACTCCCGGTGGACGCCGTGCATCCGGGCCTCCATCGATTGAATCGCCATCACCGTGGCATGGCAGATGTTCCACCAAGCTGCCAGAGCAAGCATCGAGCGATACTCAGCGGGTCTCCTGGCGGCCAAGAGTAGAAAAACCCCGACCGGAATAAAGAAGCTCAGAAACATCGGCTCGCATTCGTTGTTCTGCTCCAAAAGCCAGCTGGAGTGCCGCAGATCCAGATACAAAAAATAAATCATGGCCAGATTGAACAGCCCCACGATTACTAAGACGATTTGGGTCACGCGTTCTTTTTTCACCTGGACCTCCTTCGCGCGAATGGTGCTGCGCGCCAACCGTAGGATAGCCCCGCGCCGCGGGACGGTCTGCACCCGAAGTGCTATAGGCTGTTGGTTGAAGAAGCTCTTTTTTGGTCGAAGCGATAGTTTAGCGAAAGGGCGAAAGGGAAAGAGTTTCCCATTTGCGCGACTGATCGGGAGTTGCTCGGGCTTGGCGCGCAGAACACCTATGTTCCTACTTGCATCTCGAAACTGATTGTTTTGGCTTGCGCATTGTGGTCGACAAATATTGTGCCTGAAAGTGCCTTGAAGCCGTCTTTGGTCACTTTAAATTTATACTCGCCTTCAGCACTCGCGGGAATGCTGAAGGCTCCTTCAGCGTCAGTCCTGCTCGCCAACACGGTTTCACTTCCCCTTCGGACTTCCACATTCACGCCTGGCAAGGGCTGATCTCCGAAGGCGACCCGGCCCGCCAATCCCTGGACCCTGAGCGGTTCAGTCAACACGATGGTTTCGTTTTGGGGTTGTTCAATTGTGAATCC
Organism: uncultured Acidobacteriota bacterium; assembly: GCA_963835025.1. Classification (GTDB taxonomy): domain Bacteria; phylum Acidobacteriota; class Terriglobia; order Acidiferrales; family UBA7541; genus Palsa-295. Next base: position 3,528 of record CAWIEL010000087.1, on the reverse strand, counting down.
ATCAGCGTCACGGAGGACCGTTGTTCGATGGCAAGCCTTCATCTGGCGTAAGCTGGGTCCTGCAACCTGTAGGGTCTGCCACCTACCCAACTCAATTTTGTTCTCGGGTTTCGGTGGCAAGTAATACCAAACGCCGACCAGACACACCATCGGAAGTCCCTGGACAGTCTCGACTTCCACCGGTGAACCTTCCATGTTTTGTAAATAATGGATATTGAATATTCTTACGTCCTGTCTGGCGTCGTCCGTCACGACTCGGTCAACAAAGGCCTTACTGAATCTGTCCGTGTTCATCGGTCCAAATGCACTTGGAACTGCACCGGAATGCCTTTCTTGAAGTTTCCCGATATCTTTAAGTTGCGAAATTCTCCGCAATGAATCTTCGTACTGAATTTCTGAAAGGCGGTCAAATTCCGGGGACTTGCTTGCACTCGGAAACTCTGTGGAATAGTAAGATTCGGGACTGACATCCACCTCGAATACTTCGCCGCGCCTGTCGAGAATCAGCCAGACAACGTAATTATCATTCAGGCGATAAACCCGATGTTCCTCGCTCAGCGGTTCGCCAAATAGTTGCCCGGCCTTAGCGAGGGACTGCTCTGAGCTTTGGATGAGTTGTCCGACGGCAGACCATGCCAGCACTGCGGCCAGGAAGACGCTCAACCTCATGTGGCCGAGCATACACCCGCTGTGTCGAACGCCAGGTCCTGATTAGCGCCGTAACCGGAAACGATCCACTATCGGCTTCGGCCGGCGCTCTTTTATTGCATCCGCATTACTTGGGGAGATTGTTGAGTTCTTGAACGGTTTGGGCGTCGAGGGTGATGGCTGCGGCGGCGACGTTTTCTTCGAGATGGGCGACGCGAGAGGTGCCGGGGATGGGCAGCATTACTTTGGAGCAGTGGAGCAGCCAGGCCAGGGCAAGTTGCGATGGCGTAATGCTCAGGCGCGCGGCGATTTTTTCGAGTTTGTTGCCGGCGGCGGAAATTTTCCCGGCGGCGAGGGGAAACCAGGGGATGAAGCCGATATTTTCGCGCTGGCAGTAGTCGAGAACGTCTTCGGCGGCACGGTCGACGACACTGTATTTGTTCTGGACGGTGACGATGGGGACGATTTTGCGGGAGTCGGCGATTTGAGTGGTGCTGACTTCGCTGAGGCCGATGTGTTTGATCTTTCCCTGCTGCTGGAGATCTTTGAGGGTGCCGAGCTGATCGGCGGCGGGAAATTTGGAATCGATGCGGTGAAGTTGAAATAGATCGATGCTTTCGAGGCGGAGGCGTTTGAGGCTACCTTCGCAGGCTTCGCGGAGATGCTTGGGATCGCCGTTCATGACCCATTGGTTGGGGCCGGTGCGATCGAATCCGGCTTTGGTGGCGATGACGAGGCCTTGCGGATACGGGTAGAGAGCTTCGGCGATGATTTCTTCGCTGACTCCGGGGCCGTAGGAATCGGCGGTGTCGATGAAATTGATGCCGAGCGCGACGGCGCGGCGGAGAACTTTGATGGCTTCGGGGCGGTCTTTTGGTTCGCCCCAGATTCCCTGCCCGGTGATGCGCATGGCACCGTAGCCGAGGCGATAGATGGGGAGTTCGCCGGCGATTTGGAAAGTGCCGGATTTTGCGGCGGGAGAATTTTCTGAATTTTGTTTGGCGGGCGTGGCGCCCATTTTAGTCCTCCTACAATTTTGCGCGGGATGCGCGATCGTTATTCGGCGGCTTTGGCCGCGAGTGCATCGACTACCGCGATATTGGGCAGCAAATCCTGCGGTAGATTGTGGCGTTGCGCCAGGTATTCGGCGGAGTTGTAACAGATCCAGACGGCGCCGTCTTTATCCTGGTAGACGAGAATTTTCAGCGGGAGATCGATGGCGGCGCTGGGAGAAGCGAGCATCAGCGGCGTGCCGGCTTTGGGATTGCCGAAGATGAGCAGCTTGGTCGGCGGCATGGAGAGGCCGGCCCCTTGGGCTTCGCCCGAATGATCGACGACGGCGAAGAGTTTTACGCCTTTGGCGGCGAGGATCGATTCGAGATTGCTGACGGTTTCGTCCACGGAATGATTGCTTTTTTTGCAGACGAGGCCATTGGCCGCATTGGAAGGCATGCTTCCTCCGTTGGTGTTTTTGGCGTGGGCGGAACCGTGGGCGGAAAACAAGTACATGGCGATGGCAAAAACGAGCGCGACGACGAAGAGTGGGGCGCGGATAACGAGTTCGCTGGAGCGGCGGCGCAGATCGCGCTCGCTGATCCATCTTCCGTAGGAATCGAACATAGGGATTGGACTGCGGGGAGCGAAGGAGGTTTCAGGATTTTTCTTGGGGCGGACATTTTTGGTGGCGCGATAGGGCGCGGGGTCGTGGTTATGGTCTGGGCAAGAAGGAGATCCTTCGTCGCGTTGCTCCTCTGGTTTTGATTGCTACGAAAGGCACACCCCGCTAAGAGCGGGGTGCAAACAGGCTGAGAGCCTATCCCACTGTCTGGTGGTGAAAACTTTTTTAGACTTTCGTGTTTTCGCGCTGGCTTAGGAGCGCGAGATTTTGTTTTTGGCCAGGAAGGCTAGGATGCGGTCGGAAATTTCCTGGCCGTGGGTTTCGAGGGCGAAGTGACCGGTATCGAGGAGGTGCGTATCGACATTTTTCAGGTCGCGGTTATAGGGGGCGGCGCCTTCGGGCGGAAAGATGAAATCATTTTTGCCCCAGACGATGAGGGCCGGCGGCTGATATTTGCGGAAGAAGGCCTGGAAATCGGGATAGAGCGGGACGTTGGTGCCGTAGTCGAGAACCGCGAAGTCGAAATCGAATGTCTGCCGGACGACATTCCGGAAGAGTTCGTGGTCGACGTGTCCGAATTGATGATTGGGCAAAGCGTGCGCGCCTGCGAAATTCCCCTGGGTGCGAACGTGATCTGAAAAGCCCGGGCGAAGCCGTCATCTCGCACGTGGTCTCGCTGAAGGCCGAGGAAGTCGCGCCTGCGGCTGATGTGGCGGCTACCACCGGCGCCGAGCCCGAAGTGATCAAGAAGGGCAAGAAAGACGAGGAAGCCGCCGCTCCGGCTGCCGCTCCTCCCGCCAAGAAGAAATAAAGCCAGTCCCGCGTATGGATCATGGTTTCCGTTCGACCGGTTGGAGATTGCTCCGCAATCATGCCTAACGAAGCAACGCCCGCGGAAGAAAATGCCGGGCCGGTCGTCGAGCAAACGTTCTGTATCGCCGGATTGGGTAACCCCGGACCCGTTATGCGTCCATTGCCACGGCCGCCAGCAGCTCCGTCGGCGAGAGCATGTGATCGACCGTGAGCGCGCCGGGATTGGTCTTCGCCGCGTCGGGTGTTTTGGCTGGCTCGGGCAGAGCCGGCGGAGCCGGGGCCGCCTTCGCGGGCACGGGCGTCGGCGCTGGTACGGCAGGCGCGGGCGCCGGCGGTGGAACGGGAGGCGGGGGCGTCGGCGCCGGTACCGCGACCTGGGGTGGAGGTGCAGGAGATGGGGTGGAATGGCACGCCAATCCCCACGCCGTGGCGAGAACAATCCCCAGTCG
>CAWIEL010000086.1:0-32729 GCA_963835025.1 uncultured Acidobacteriota bacterium | reverse complement strand
GGAAAAGTAGAATTCGCAAGCAGCATTCCCGAAGCCGACTTCTACTCGATTCGCACTCCGTCTTGGCAAATCGCGCGGGTTCTCGATCGTTCCATTACCTGGGAAGAGCTGGCGCTTACCTTCCGCGTGCGTCTGAGCCGCAAGCCAGACGTGTATCAAACGCTGATTCAAGGTTTTCTTTTGATGGAGCCGGAGGACATGAACTGGTTTTGCGCTCGAATCCTCGAAGTCGAGCAGCGGAAAAATCGGATCGTGATCGAAGCCGGCGGGACCAAATATTCGATCGATCGGTTTTGTCCCCACCAGGGCGGTGATTTAAGTCAGGGCTGGCTGCACGAAGGCAGGTTCTGGACCTGTCCCCGTCATCGCTGGCACTTCGATTTGGAGCGCGACGGCCAGTGCACCACCAGCAGCGGGAGTATTCACGCGATTTGCCTCGAGAATGATTGAAGCGCTCGTCCGTCGGCCGTTTGCTCCACAAAATGAACCGGAGTTTGAATGAATTCGCATAGCGCCACCGCCGAAATCGAAGCTCCCACTCACGTAGTGCCACTGCCCCCCGCGGAGTCGGTGGCAGCAGCACCGAGGAGCTTTGCATTCGACAATGTGTTTCTGGTTGTCGCGATTTCTGCGCTTCTGATTACGCCCTGCTTCTGGCACCAACACATCGAAGCCGGTGACCTGGGCAGTCACGTTTACAATGCGTGGCTCGTGCAACTGATCGAACGCGGCCAAGCACCGGGTCTGTGGATTGCTCCTCAGCGAAATAATGTTCTCTTCGATCTTCTATTGAGTGGTCTCGCCTCCGTCGTAAGTCTCAATACAGCCGCGCAAATTTCGGCGGCCATTGCCGTGCTGATATTTTTCTGGGGTGCGTTCGCTTCCATAGCCGCGAACGTCAAGCGGCCGCCATGGGCGCTCGCCCCGGTGCTCGCCATGGTTTCCTACGGCTGGACCTTCAACCACGGATTCTTCAATTACTACATCTCGGTAGGCCTGGCATTTGGCGCGCTCGCGATTTTTTCCTGGCGCCCAGGTTGGACTCGTTTCCTTGCCTTAGCGCTCGTTCCGCTAGTCTACCTCGCTCACCCTTTGGGCATTGCGTTGCTGTTCGGAGCTGGAGCCTACATCGCAGTTGCCAAGCTTATCCCGGTACGTCTGCAATCTTGGTTAGTTCTGGCCGCGATCGGCGCGTTGACAGTCGCACGCCTGTATTTGGTTCGGCACTTTCGAGTCGATCCTGCTCTGCACTCGGCAATTTTCTTCAACGGCCTCGATCAACTTCTGTTCACCAATCGCTACGCCGTTGTTCTGTTGGCACTCGGCATTATTTTCGCCGTCGCCTTCGTTCGGGAAGCGTTGCGTCCGGGCGGGCTATGGAAGTGGCTGGCGCTATGCGCCATTCCATTGCAACTCTACATTTTGATTGAAGCCGTGATTCAGATTTTCCCGGGCGCTATTTATCTTCCGCAATATGCCGCCCCCATCAGCGAGCTCAGTGAACGCCTCACTTCAATCTCCGCGGTGCTCCTGTGCGCGGTGCTGGCGACGATGGCGCTCCGCAAGTGGCAAATCTACGGGCTCAGTGCCGCAGCACTCGTGTTCTTTGCCTTTCTGTATCAGGACACCGGGCGGATCGATCGGATGGAATCGCAAGTGGAATCGCTGATCAGTTCGATTCCGCCGGGCCAGCGCGTGCTATTGGCGATTCATCAACCGCTCAATTACCGATTTTCTTCGAAACATATTCTAGATTTCGCCTGCGTGGGACGCTGCTTCGCCTACGGAAATTACGAAGCTCCGGCGCGTCAATTCCGGGTCCGCGCGCTTCCGGAAAACCCCATCGTGGTCAGCGATATTCGAGACGCCGCCGCCATGGAAGATGGCAACTACGTGCCCGGCCCGAATGTTCTTCCGATATTTCAGATTTACCAGTGCGGCTCTACCTGGACCGATCTATGTATCCGGCCGTTGGGCGCGAACCCATGAATCCTCACGCGCCTCGCCACTCGGAATCATCGGGAAGCAGATCGTTTCTTTCCCGTTGGCAACGCAAGTAGGCGATGGACCACATGAATTTGCTGTTCGCTGCCGAGTACCACACCTCGTACAGAGCAGGATCGTCCTGAACCTTTCGTAATGTAGCTCGATATTGCAGAGAAGCTTCGAATTCGTAGGTTCGATCCAGCAGGAACGGTCCGACGTGCCAGCTCTCCCCGTGGTCGACACTGTATGCGTAATGAATTCTGGAGCCTTCTCCCACCTGCCCCGTGCTGGTCACGATTAGAGCGCTGAGCCGGTCTTGTTCTTGAATTACATCGATGTGCCACAGATTTCGGCCGCTTAGCGACGGCGCGATTTTGCATCTCCGGCTCGTGCTCCAATTTGCGCCGTCTGCGCTAATTCGTAGAGTAATCACGAATTGCCCGTCGATCTTTTCGATCGTCCACATTCGAAAACAGGTTCCATCCTGAATCACCGCTGGCGAGAGTAGGCCGGCCCCGCTTTTATCCAGTAGTACCTCCATCGGCCTGCTCCAATTGACTCCATCACCGCTCTTCGTCAAACAAATTCGATTTTCAGTTGGAGTTCTGCTTCGCAATGTCTCCCGGAAGAACAACCAAAATTGATCTTGATGAAAAACGAGATCTGGATCCGAATGGTGATCGCCCTTAATTGAAAGCGAAGGAACCAGCGGATTCGTTAAGCCATCCGGGATTTGCCAGTTGATTCCATCGGAGCTGGCGAACAATTCCGGATTCTCGAAGAAATCATTTCCGTAAGGATACGGCGTGCAAACCATCCAGTACGTCCATTTCTGTGCGCCGAAACCGTCCGGAACGTAAATAACATCGGGATGAGCCGCCTGCCCGGAGCCATCCGAAGTCTGAATGTTTAGAAGCAAAGGTTTCGGCGCGGACCTGCTGGTTTGATTGATCTTGCGATAAGGCGCATCGCTCAAGTTCGCCTGCGTCCTGTCCGGAATATCGATGAATCGCCGCAAAATCCGATTCACAACCGTCTTGGGAGGAAGATCGAAGTGGAAAAGTAATCCGAGAAGGGCGAAGAGCCAACGATGGTTAAGGCCAGCAGATATTCCATTCGATCGACGAGACGGCCTAAAATTTGTTGAACGTGATCAGTTCCGAATAAATATTGTCGACCCGAGGAGCGGCGATCCCGTTGGAACGGTACAGGCGCAGGCCTCGATTCTTAAATTCCACGCGCGAGAGCCGCCCTTTCAGCAACCTGGAATCGTACCGCACAAAAACGAACCGGCCGGAAGCCCAGAGGTGCTTCTTTAGCAAGCTTAGGTTCTCGGCGAAGAAACCTGCGTTACTCAGATGACAAAGATTGAGGAGTCTCGCGCCCATGAAACTTAACTTGTGCACGCGGGAAGTCGTGGCCAGCCCGTAACAATAGTCGGTGGATGTCGAGTTCCGGATCAAGAAATGAACGCACGGCAGGTCCTCGTGATCTTCGAACACGGTGAGGTCGTCTCGCCGCAGGCGACTTCGAATTTCATTCTTGTCAAATGTCACCAGACTTTTGCCATCGCCGGTGTGATTCATGCGGGCGCCGATGCGCGGAATAACCGGAATCGAAATCTGTTCCTCTTCCAGCACTTGGAACCCGATTTTTTCGTAAGTTTTCCGGTGCGCTGCGGAAGGTGTGAGATTTGTGATTAGCAATTTTTTGGCATCCAGAATCGGATTCAAGAGCTTGCTGCCAATCTTCATCGCACGATATTCCGCACCCATGATCCAGGAACTCATATTGCAGAAGACGACGCTCTCTCCGTCGATCATTCTTCGTGAATATAAAGTGCCCAAAAAACCTGCGATCGTCTCGCCGTCCACTATGGCGTAGCCATAGGGAAATTCCGGCAGCTTCCAGCGGTATTCAAATACCGGCCCCCAATGCTTAGAAAACCTAAAATCTTCCTGGCGTGCCAGGAATTCCTTCACTGGGCCGACCAGATCCTCATGAACTTCCTTCAATTCCACCATTTCTTTCGCCTTGCCCGCATGTAAATCACGTCGCGAATGCCCGAGCGTGCTGCATTCTGGGCAATGTTGATGGTTCATTAGGTGGTATCGACTCGCGAATGGCGAAATTTTATGCTCCCGGCGGACGCTGCGTATTACCCTGAGGTTAACGATGGATTGAAATGCTGCGTCACGGCGGGCCCTCCTCGATGGGTTACGGAGCATTCGCCGGATTGTCTTACGTACGTAACACACCCACCTCGGCCGTAAAGTATTCTGAAGGCCAAATTTGCTTGTCAGATCGTCTTTCTCGGCATTTCGAATCGTGCCCATCGAGCAAACGGCCATTTATGAGCACATCTTTGGACATCACTTTCCGTAAGAAAGTCAGCAATCTCATACTTCCCCGGTACTCCTTGCTGCTCGACCGCATGAACTGGTGCGCCCGCTGGACCGAAACCATCCGTCAGAACGCCAATTGCCAAAAGTTTGCGACTCGAGAAGACCTTTACCGGTACATAAGTACGAAGTACCTGGCGGAAGCAAGGCAGCCCATCGATTATTTCGAGTTCGGCGTCTTCGAAGGCGAAAGTATCAAATACTGGGCGGACCTGAATCGCCACGCCGAAAGCCGCTTTTTTGGATTCGATTCCTTCGAAGGGCTTCCAGAAGCATGGAACCGCGACAACCCAGCCGGATTCTACAGCGCTCACGGAAAATTACCGGAGACCGACGACCGACGAATCGAATTCATCGCCGGCTGGTTTCAAAAATCGATGCCGGCATTTTTGGCCGCTTACCAGCCGAAGAACCAGCTGGTGATTCACAGCGACAGCGATCTGTACTCTTCCACTCTCTATTCGCTAACGGCCATGAATGCCTACATGGTTCCCGGCACAATCATCATCTTCGACGAGTTCTACGATCCGCTGCACGAATACCGCGCTCTGCAGGATTACGCCGCCGCTTACATGCGTAAATACGAAATTATTGCGGCCACTAGAAATTACGTACAAGCCGCGATTCGCCTCATTTAGTCCTGAGTCTATTTGCCGACCAGCATCGCATTGAAGAAATAAACAGGCGAGTTCGCGGTCCTGACCAGAATTTGAATGTTGGTGCCGGCCGCGGCAACAATCGGCACGGTCCAATTGCAGGTGTTGCCGCCGAAGGACATGTTGCACGTACCGGGATATGTCGCGCCGACCGTGCCATAGTCCGGATTGGTGTAGATGACTTCGAAAGTCACCGTCGCGCCGTTGGCATTGTTGCTCTCGACGGCCTCAAAATTAACTTCGTACCAGCCTTGCCCGCCGAAATTTCCCGTCGCGTTCGTTGTAAACATCGTCGTGCGGGGGTAATCGCCCGTGACGGCGCCTGCATTCACCTCTGCCAAGTTCGCGTTCAATCCATGGCCATACGGCCCGGAATCGAGCGGCTGAGCGTCATACCGCGTCATCTTTCCGCTGGCGTTGAACACTTCGGCCTGATGCGTGCAGTGCTCATCCAGCGAACTTCCGACCAGGCAGGTGTCCCCGTCGATATCGGTCACGAACGATCCGCCGTTCAAACTCACCAGCGCGGCAACCGAGTCCGTGTCCAAATCCAGATACGAACGCAAAGTGGATTGTCCGTAGGCCAGTAGCTCGAACGCACCGTCATAGTCCAAGGTAATTTGTGTACAACTGTTGGGCGAGATGCTATTGCAGAACCGCACCGGAGACGCCCACTGTCCGATCGAACTCGGATACGGACCGCCGGAAGCCGCGCAACCCACACTCGGAAAACTTGCAGTGTTCCCGGAAACCGCGCTGATCGTCTGCGCGCCTTGGCAGCTGAGCGGAAGCGCTGTGCCCAGGCTGACTTGCTCTGAGACGCTCACACCACAGTCCGCAATGTCGCAGTTCATTGTGCTGATTCCGCCGGCGTTGGTGATCGTTTCGATCGTTGCCGGACTCAGCAGCGGCTCGCTGAATGTGTTGTTCAGGCCCTGAACATTCAAGGGGCTGGCCAACCCGCCATTGTTTACCCCAAACCATGTGTTGGAATTCACGTCGTAGGAGAACAAGACGGACGTACTTGCGCTCGGCGCGGTGCTGACATTCGGTGAATTCGAAATATTCCCTCCAAAATTCACTGTAAATCCGCCTGCCGAATCTTGCGAGAACAATACGTTTACGACTTCGCCGCCCGTTGGATTTTCGAACACCACGCTCGTAATGTTCTGGTTCACGACCACTTTGTAGGAGGTCTGCTTTTTAGAGACGTCCATGGTCACTACCCCGGCTACGATGGGCACGATCTGCTGCGCCGAGACTGCCGACGCGCAGCCCAACAATGCAAACAGGCACAACAGCCTCTTCATTGGAAAGCTCCTGATTTTTAGAGATTTGCTTGGCCGACGCCTGGTCGAATCTGCACCCCAGCGCCCGGAAGCATCTCTTCTAGCTCACGCGTGTGGACGGCAAGTTAAGCTAGCTTGAACGTTGAAGTGACCCGCCTAAACTTGCGTCGCAAACGCTGCTGGTTCGAGGACGTCCTGTCGCGAGGGCATTGAAATGTCACGCCAGGATTCAACCCGCTGTTCATGATGCAGTAACCCAGCATTTCCGTCGGGCCCACTGAGCTATGCTGCCGACAGCAAAGACGAGCTAAGAATCAAGCCCGATGTCGATGGATTGAGGAGCAGGTATGAGATGGCGTCAGGCTCGCGGAGCTCTACATATTCGAATGAAACTCTTGACGAAGAAGGTGTCGACGGACGTGTCCCAGCTTTTGCGTAAGCTTGCCGAATTAGAACTCGAACTCCGACGCGACGAAATACTCCGCGAAATCGTAGCCCGGCACCAAGACGGAAAGTTTTGACATCCCCTCGTTCGCGCCGCGCCCCGCCATTGTCTTCAAATAAAAACGAATATGACTTCTACTGGTAATCTCGGCTGTAAAGCCTTTGTGTACCATGCGCCAAACCAGCCCTCGGAGAATTTCCCATTAAACGTACTCGGCCCCTTACCTGCTGTACCGTCTGCGAAGCTCCAGGTTCCGACGTTGCACTTGCTCGGACGCCTTGCGGCAAAGAAGGATGCTTGGGTTTGAACAAACTCGTCGCCGAAAGCGATTGGATCGAGTGTTCAGCCTGCCAAGGCACCGGCGCTTTGACTAAATGCGAAAGATGCCAGGGCTCCGGTTGGCTCATCGTTCGCGACTTTGTTACTTGAGGTCTTTCGTCGTGTTGCTCATTATCCGATCTCATCCGCGTCTAGATGCTGCATTTGGACTTTGGTTTGCCTTGCGATATCCTCGAATTTCTTCGCCGGGTATGATTTAGCCTGCTTTATTGCAAAGCAGGCAGTCATTCCCACTTATACCGCCGCACCGTCGCTCATACGTTGCGTCAACAGTTACGAATACTCGCTCGAGATCTCGCGCGCCGAGCAAAACCCTTCTGAGCTAAGCCTGAAGCAAATCTAAAGTTTTGCGATCGCGACCAGCATGTCGAACGTTCAAGTTTGTTCGCTCCGGCCGCTTATTTTTCGTCTTAGGAATTTATAAACAACCTGAGAGTCTTGCTCCCTGGCAGATACCGCGAGGAAATCCTTACTTTTTCTTTCCAGCCTTCTTCTTTTTGCTTTTCTTAGGCGCTTCGCCCACCGACTCCAGCGCCGACTCATCCACCCCGTCTTTCTCGTGCTCCTCTAAAGATTTCATGATCCCTTCGTCTGTCAGATCCAGCGGATGCGAATGCTTCCAATCGTGCCGCGCGATCTTCTCCAGCCGTTTCACCACTTTCTTGTCGTGCACCTCAATCGCCAGCTCCCGCCGGCTATCGAAACTCCCCGGCGCCAGATTGATCGAGCCCACGATCATCCGTTTGTGATCCGCCAGCAGCATCTTTCCGTGCAATTTCAAATGTTTCAGCTTGTGAATCTTGATCCCGACGTCCTGCATAATGCGCAGCCCGCCGACCGCCTCGGTCAGCTTGTCCTTCTTCAATTTTGAAGGCGGCCGCGCCATCACGTGAACCTTCACTCCACGCACCGCCGCGCGCACCAGATGCTCGATAATCACCGCGTCTTGATAGCGTTCGTTCTGCACGAACAGGTGATGCTTGGATTCATCGATGAATTGCGCGATACGTTCCCGGCCATTGCCGGTGCACCATATTAATGATGAAGCTTTGCCCGGTTTGAATTTCTTCCGCGTCCAATCGGCCTCAAAGCAGTCGATAATTTCCTTCACTTCATCCGGGCGCGTCGTGACCACCGCATAATCCCGCGTCGCCGTCAGGTTTTTGGTCTTCCAATTCAGAGATTTCACGAATGCCGTCTTGCCATCGACCACCATCGACTTCTCATGCGTCAGGCTGAACGCCGGATTGGTGTCGATCACATCCACGCCATTCTTCCGCAGAATCTTTCGTGACTCTTCGTTTTCCGATTCCCCATCCCGCCGCGCCGGATTCAACATGATCCGCACGTCGACCCCGCGCTTTTTCGCCGCGATCACGCTCTTCAGCAACGCTGGGTCCGAAAACAAAAACATTTTCACCCGCAGGGATTTCTTGGCCCCATCAATCGCCTTGATAATTGGCTTCGCGGAATCGTCGGGAAGGACAATCAGTCTCTGAGACATCGAATCTCCAGCAGGTAAGGTATCAAAAGTCGGGCTTCAGGTGGGCGTCGAAGTCGAATGCTCTTATGCGGAAAGCGCGCGGGTTATTTCGCGGCGGGCTCCCCAAACTGCACCTTATAAAGTTCGCTGTAGATGCCGCCCAGCTTCATCAACTCGTCGTGCGAGCCTTGCTCCGCCACCACGCCGCCCTGCAGCACCAGGATTTGGTCTGAGTCGCGAATCGTACTCAGCCGGTGCGCGATGGTAATCACCGTACGCCCTTTCATCAGCCGTTCCAGCGCCTGCACCACCGCTTGCTCCGATTCGGTGTCCAGCGCCGCCGTCGGTTCGTCCAGAAGGAGTATCGGATTGTCGCGAATGATCGCCCGCGCAATCCCGATCCGCTGGCGCTGCCCCCCGGAAAGAGTTTCGCCGCGCTCGCCCACGATGCTGTCGTAGCCTTTGGGCATCTTGACGATGAATTCATCCGCATCCGCCAGCTTCGCCGCCGCGATGATTTCTTCCTCGGTCGCGCCCGCTCGCCCATAAGCGATATTGTCGCGCACCGTGCCCTCAAAAAGAATCGTCTCCTGCAGCACGTAGCCGATCTGGTTGCGCAGGCTCTGCACTTTGTAATCGCGAATGTCCACATCATCCACCAGAATCTTGCCGGCTTGCGGATCGTAAAACCGGGGAATCAAGCTGGCGATTGTCGATTTACCACCGCCGGTCGCGCCCACCACACCCACCATTTGTCCCGGCGTGATGTGGAAACTCACGTCGCGCAATACAAGCGTCCCCGGATCGTAGCCGAAAGCGACGTGATCGAACTTGATGTCGCCTTTCAGATGCTTGACGTCTATCGCGTCCGGTTTTTCCGGAATTACCACGTCGGCGTCGAGAATCGCCTGTACCCGCTCGACACCCACCGCCGTTTGCGCAATGGAATTGGTCATCGTCGCCAAATCCTGTACCGGCTTGAAAAATTTCGTCAGGTACGCCAGAAACACCGTCAAAGCGCCGGCGGTCATCGCCCCGCGCAAGATCAACGCCGAACCTCGCCACAGCACGATCGCCGCGCAAATGGCCACCGTAATCGTGACGATCGGTGAAAGCAGCGCTTTGATCCGTCGCGCTTTCAGAGCCGCTTCCACGCTGGCCCGGCTCACCACGCCTAATTCCTCGTCCGCCAGATCCTCGCGGCCGAAAGCCTTCGTCACCCGGATCGATTCCAGCCCCTGCCCCACTACCGAAACGATGTTGCTTTGCTGCTTGCGCACCTCGTGCGTCGCTTTCTTCACCGCCTTCTTGAAGCGGCTCACAAACAGCAACATAAATGGCGTCACCGCGACCGCGATCAGCGTGAAATCCCAGTTCAGATAGAACATGATCGCCAGCATGCCCACGATGGTGAGCATGTCCACCGCGATATCCAGTGTCGATCCTGACGCGAACGCCTGAATCGTCTGCACGTCGGCGGTGATCGTGCTTAGCAGCGCTCCGGTCTGATGTTCGCTGTAATAGCTCAGCGAAAGTTGTTGCAGGTGATGATAAGTCCGCATGCGCAGATCATTCGCCACCCACTGCCCCACGCTCGTGGTGTAGTAATTCGCGATGTACGACCCGATCGCCCCCAGCACCGCAAACAACACCGCCGCCAGCGCCGCCGCAAAGGCGATCTGCATTTTTGAATGTCCGCCCATTACGTCGCCCAGCATCAGATCGATCCATTTCGGCGCGCGGTGCGAACCCACTACGTTGTCCAGAACGATCTTGAGCGGCCATGGTCCGGCCACACCCATAATCGTCTGTACGATCATCGCCGCCAGGATGATGGCCAGGGTGCCCTTGTACGGACGAACCAGCGTGCGGATTAATCCAAACAAAAGTCAGGCTCCAGTATTTGAGCGCGCAAACTCTGCGCTCATCCTAACCTCTACCGTGTCGGCTCGTAAACCCGGTGTGTTTCGGAGTTGATTGAAGGGGTCGTGCGGGTTCGTTGGGGAGAAAGAATCTGTAGGGCGATCGCCACAGCAGGAATCATCAGGATGAAGGTCACCACCGTCCACATCAACGCCGCGGCCCGCTGCTGATCTTGCAACGCGCTAATACCCGCCAATCGAGGCGCGGACAGGTAGGACGTGTAAACCACGCGATCGCAAAATGCCAGGAAGCCCGAAAGCGCATCGCACGGCAACGTAGCCGCAAAAAGGTAGAGCGGAATCACCCAGCTCGGCCGCCGCGCCACGCTGGGCCATGGTTGAATCACCGGCCACCAGAAAATCAAGCCGGCCGAAAGAAAACTCGCATGCTCGAATTTATGCAGCCACCCGTGCCGCAGCGCCAAATCAAAAATCTGCGGCACGTGCCAAATCATCAGCGTTAGCGCCGCGACCAGCCAAGCCACCGCCGGCCGCGTCAGAAAATTTCCCATTGCTTGCACCACGCGCCAGCGCAAGACTGGCGCCACAATATTCCGCGCCAATACCTGGGGCATTCCATGCAGCAGCGGGAGCGCCGGTGCCGCCAGCAAAAACAGCGTGGGAGCCACGCTCATCAGCAATAAATGCTGAATCATATGCACCGTTAGCGAGGCGTCGTCGTATTCAGCGAGCGGAGATCCCAGCGCCACCCACACCGACGCCAGCCCCGCTACAAACGCACCGAGCCTCGCCACCGAAAACACTCGCGGTTCGACCCGCCGCAAATGAAACCACCCTCGCGCGTAGATCACGCCCAACAGCAAGAGCGACACATCCACGCCCGCCGCACTGGACCAAGATTGCAGCGCGCCTTGAGCGAACCAATTCATATCGAATTATTACGGATGGCCAGCCGGATTCACGGAATTCGCCGGCTCAAGCGCGATTCCGCGCGAAGCATCGCGCGCCGGCGCTTGTCCTGCGGGATAGAGCGTTTCCAGAAAAGCAACTAGCGCGGTCGTTTCCGCCGGGCTCAAATTTTTTCCGTACGCCGGCATGTTGCCGCCGCCCTGAATTACTTGCCGGATCAATTGATCCTGCGTCAAACGCAACGCCACCGCATCCAGCGCCGGTCCGCGCTTTCCGCCTTCATTCCCCAGCGAATGGCAGTTGTGGCATTGCTTCAATTGAAAAACCGCCCCGCCCTGCCGCTCCAGCGCCGTGCGGTTATGCAGAAACTCCGGGGGGATGGGAATTTCGCTCCACGCGTCCATCACCGGACTCCACGGAGCCAACTGCGCCAGGCGCGTAAAAGTTCCCAAAGCCACCGCCACCAGCAAAATCGTCAGCACCGCGATCGGCCTGCGCTTCCAGCTTTTTTCTCCTTCGCCAAAAAGAAACGGCAACAGGATCAGCCCCGCAATCCCCACCACTGGACCGATCAGCAGCGCCGGAGTTTCCATCTCTGGCGGCAAGAACGAAAGCACCGCATAGAGCCACAGGAAAAAATAGTCAGGCCGCGGCGCAGTCTGAATGATCGTAGGATCCGGCGGTCCTGAAGGCCCAAACGGACCGAAATAGATCGCGCATCCGGCGATCGCCAAAATAATAAACGCGCCGAAAAACAAATCCTTGTACACCGCGCCCGGATAAAACGGAACGCCATCCCGCTTAGTCAGCGCATGATAGTCGCGAATGTACGTCGCCTTGCGCACCACCCGCCCCGGCATCGGCCATTCATTGATTCCCAGCTTCACCACCATCAGCAAATGCACCGCGACGAACGAAATCAACAGCCCCGGAATCACAAAAACATGCAGCGCGAAAAAACGCGAGAGCGTAGCACCCGCGATAATGGGCCCACCTAACAGAAGGTTCACGATGGCCGGCCCCATCACCGGCACTCGGCTCGCAATCGATGCCCCGATTCCCAATCCCCAATAAGCGTCTTGATCGAATCGCAGTACCTGCCCGCTGAACGCCATCCCCAGCGTCACAAGCAGAAGCAAAACTCCAACAATCCAGGTCAGCTCGCGTGGAAATTTGTACGCGCCAAACAAAAACACCTGGACCATGTGAATCAAAACGATCGCCACCATGAAATTCGAGCCCCAACCATGCATGGCTCGAATAAACCAGCCGAGCGTCACGCTGTGATTCAGCGCCTGCAAACTGTTCCACGCTTCGCCCGCCGAGGGGACGTAAACCAGCGCCAACATGATGCCGGTGAGAATTTGCAGAATAAAAACCACGAACGCCGCGCTGCCGAAAACGTAGAACCAGCTCGCCGTGTCGCGCGGCACCTCATGCTCGGCCGTTTCGCGGATGGTCGAGCCAATCTGCAGCCGCGCGTCCAGCCATTCGCCGACCGCTTCGATGGATTTCATCCAATCCACGGCTTAATCTCCCGCACGATATTTGGATTCGAATTGCACGCGGCTCCCGGAGTCGGCATGTCTCCAGCTTTGATTAACAGCTTTCCCGCCTCAATCTTGTAGCTGTATTCGAAAAGCCCGCGCTCCGGCGGTCCCGACGCCCGCGAACCGTCCTGGTAGTAGGCGCCGCCGTGGCACGGGCACAAAAACAAATTCGATTGTGGGAACCAGCGCACCGGGCAGCCCAAGTGCGCGCAGTTGATTGCAAAAACCTGAAACGCTTTTCCATCCACGTTTCGCACCCAGCAAGCGATGTCGCCGGTGGCTCCGTCCCATCCGTTCACCACCGGATTACGAAATGTGGCCAACCGCGTTTGCCCCGAAGGAAACTGCTCCACGCCGCCCAGCGGAACCCATGCATTGTAAGCACCCTTGCGCGAATGCGTGAATGGCGACATCAGATAACTCACAATCGGAATGGCCAGCACCGCGCCAATCGCGGCGTTAAACAGAATTCCCAATTTCACCAGCAGCGCGCGGCGGGAAAGATTTTCAGGCAATGTCATCGAACTTCTCCCGTGGCATTGGTTGGGGTTGGAAAAGGCTGGCCCGGAAATTTCGCGCGTTGCGAAGCGAGCCAAGCCACCACGTCCGAAATGTCCTGCGCGCTCATCGGTTGGCCCGGCACGTCATTCCGCCAATCCGGCGCGCCCAGCTCCGGACGTCCGACAATCGTCAGCGTGCGGAGTTCCTGATCTGTTAGCAGCGCGAGAAACGACGAATCCACAATCGAGCTGCCCTTCGCGCCTCCGCGGCCGCCCACGCCGTGGCACGACGCGCAAAATCGGTCGTATGCCTGCGCCCCACGCGCCGGATCGCCACCCGCCGCAGTTGCCGCGTACGGTGGCGCATTCACGCCATGCAAAATATCCGGCTTCGCCCACTGCGTTCGAATGCCATTCACGATCACATTGATCTGCTTTTCGGTCAGCATCCCGCCTGCGCTCTGGGCAAAAGCCGGCATCGAAGTCCCCGGAATTCCATTCGTCGCCGCGTTCCGAATCACCGCATCATCCGCAATCGCCAGGTACACCGGATCGCTCAAAGCCAGCGCCGCGCCACCTTTTCCCTGCGGCCCGTGGCATCCCGCGCAGTTCTGCGCATACAACACGCTAAAATCGGAAATCTCGCTGGGAATGGGCGGCACATCTCCGGCCTGCGGACGTCCCGGCGCTCCGGCGCACGCGCACAGCAGCACACCAAAAAAAATAGTCCCAACCAAACGCAGCCGCACGTAACTCATCGCGGTCCTTCCCGCTCTGGCTTTTCTTCGCTGATCCCCGGCGCTTCGAATCCCGCGCGCATCAGGAATGGCACAAACTGTCGCGTGCGCACTCGCGATTGCCGCACCACCACCAACCCGGCCACGATTCCAAACGCAAACTGCGAAGCCACAAACCACATCCAATCGATTTTCTTTTCGAGCAGAGGATTCAGTAGTCCCAGCAAACTGTAGAGCAGCCCGGTCCAAAAAATCGGCGCGATCACTCCGCCCAGCAAAATCGGCCGCCGCGGAAACATCGGCAGCATGGCTCCATATAACAAGCCGACCACCACGGAAGTAAACAGGTGAATCCCGCACGCCAGAAGAAAACTGGTCGCGTGAAATTCATTAAGCGATGACGTCCCAAAGTAAATCGACTGCGTATACGCCGTCGCCGCCAGCAGATTGATCGGATACCAGATACTGTGCTGCTTCAGCAGCCCGTACAGGCAAGCCAGCACCGCCATCGCCACGCCACCCGCCAAGCCGCCCTTGATTCCCGCCGAAACCGGATACGTTTCCAGCGGCAGCAGAGCGCGCGGCAGTTCCGGCGCCACTGCCAGCCTTTCCACTTCGTGCCGCGTCGTACGAATTTCCGCCGCTGCTACGGTCACCTCAAACGTTTCCTCTTTTTCCTGCGGCAACACGTCACGGAACCATCCGACCGCCGCTACCACCGCCAGAATTCCTCCCAGGATGCTCAGCGACTCATTGGTCACCAGGCCGGTCATCAGCAAAGCGATCCCGAACGCCAGCACGATGGGCCACGCCGTCGGTGCCGGCAGCGTAACTTTCACCACCGTCCCGGCGTGTGCCGGTCTCGGCGAACCAGTTGAACCAGCGGGATTCATCGAGCTCATTTGTCCCATCTACCTGCCCACCACATAGACCACGGTGAAAACCACCACCCACACCGCATCGACAAAGTGCCAGTACATCGCAAAAACATCGGCACGCTCGGCATGCTCCGTCCGCACTTTGCCCAGGACCGCCAAAATCATCGCTACCGTAATCGCCGTCAAGCCCACCGTCACGTGGAACGCGTGCAGTCCGACCAGTGAGTAATACGTCGTCCCGAACAGATTCGTGCTGATCGTCAACCCGTGTTCGTAAATCAGCCGATGCCACTCCCGCCCGGTATTCGCCAGAAAAATCGTCCCCAGCGCCAGCGTCACGAACCACCACAACTTGAACACACCCAGCTTCGCGTGGCGCAAGGCATGAACCGCCAGATGCATCGTCAAGCTGCTCGAAAGCAGGCAGACCGTCGCGAAAATCGGCAGGTCCAGCACGTCCTTCGGCATCGGCCCGGAGACACTCTTCCCCGTATAAAAAATGTAAGCGACCACGAAAATCAGGAACGCCGCCGACTCGGCCGTGATCAGGCACCACATTCCCACGCGCCCGCGCGAAGGCAGAATCCAAACCTCGTGCGACGCCGCCGGCGCATTGATCACGCTACTCAACCCAGTCTCCTCGGTCGCTCATGCCAAGCTCACTCATATTTCCAGTCCGGATCTTCCGGATGTTTCAAATCCCACAAAGGCCGCCGGCTCTCCACCACCGGAGTCACCGCGAAGTTGTAATCCGGTGGCGGCGAGGTCGTGGACCACTCCAGCGTCCAGGCGTCCCACGGATCGTTCCCCGCCGGCTCGCCCTTGAACATCGACCACACCAGCCCGCCCACAAACGCCATGGTCCCGGCGATCTGAAAAAACACGCCAATGGTCACCAGCAAATTCCAAATCTCCCACCCGCGCCCCGGCTCGTAGGTGTAAATGCGCCGCGGCATGCCCAGAATTCCCGGAATGTGCATGAAATCGAATGTCAGGTGAAACCCGATGAAGAATAGCCAGAAATGCCAGCGCGCCAGGGTTTCGTTGTACATCCGGCCACTCATCTTCGGGAACCAGTAGTAGAACGCGCCGAAGATCGTAAAAAGAATGGCTCCGACGATCACGTAGTGAAAATGAGCCACTACAAAGTACGAACCGGTCAGCTGCCAGTTAAAAGGCGAAGACGAAAGCATGATTCCAGTAAGGCCCGCGATCAAAAACTGAAACAGAAATCCGCAACAGAAAAGCATCGGAGCGCGGAACGAAATCTTTCCGCCCCACATCGTCCCAATCCAATTGAAGATTTTTATTCCGGTAGGCACCGAAATTATCATCGTGGTGATGGTAAAAAACGTATTCCCATACGAAGACATGCCCACCGCAAACATGTGGTGCGCCCAAACGCTCATGCTCACGAACCCAATCGCAATCGTGGCCGCCACCATGATCGGATAACCAAAAATCGGCTTACGCGAAAACACCGGAATAATTTCCGACGCAAACGCAAAGCACGGAATCACCAGGATGTAGACTTCCGGGTGCCCGAAAATCCAGAAGAAATGCATCCACAGAACCGCCGACCCACCGGCCTGCGTGTCGAAAAAATGCCCGCCCAGGTAACGATCCACGCACAACATGATTTGTGCCGCAGTCAACGGAGAAACCGCAAGAAACACCATCCCGCCCGTCACCAGATTCAGCCAGGCCAGCAAAGGCATTTTGCCCAACGTCATTCCCGGGCAGCGCATGCACAAAATCGTGGTAATAAAATTCACCGCCGTGCCAATGCTGCCGATTCCCGAAACCAGCAGCGCCAGAGTCCAGAAATCCGTGCTGTGCCCCACCGAAAACGCCCGGGACGTCAGCGGCGCATACGCGAACCATCCCACGTCCGGCGCGGCTCCGGCGCCGTAAAGCCCGTTGCCACCGACGAAACTGAAATACAGCAGCAACCCGCCAAAAGCCGTCAGCCAGAAACTCAGCGCGTTCAGTCGCGGAAACGCCATATCCCGCGCGCCGATCATCAGCGGAATCAAGTACGTTCCGAATCCGAACAGGATCGGCATGGCCACAAAGAAAATCATAGTGGTGCCATGCATGGTGAACATGCGGTTGAAAACTTCCGGTGAAACAAAATGATTGTCCGGAACGATCAGCTGAATCCGCATGATCGTCGCCTCAATCCCGCCGATCACCAGCATGACCAGCGAGAAGAGAATGTAGAGAATCCCCAGGCGCTTGTGGTCGACGGTCGTCACCCAGCCCATCAGCCACTCGCCGATGGACGGTCGGGTCTCGTCGATGGCGCCGATCGCGATCGATTCCGAAGCCATACTCTCTACTCTCGAACGCCGCTCATCGCAGCGTCTCCAAATAAGCCGTCAATGCGTCCAGGTCCGGCTTGGTCAAATTCATCGCCGGCATCAGCGAGCCCGGCTTGATCGAATCGGGACGCAAAATCCACGCCCGTAAATTCTCCGGTGTGTTGGTCGCCGCGCCCGATGCGATCGTATCCCGGCTCATCAAGTGCGTCAGGTCCGGGCCAAACCGTCCGTCCGCCACCGTTCCCTGAACCGCGTGGCAGTTAATGCACGCCGTCGATTCAAAAACTCGCCGTCCGGCTGCCACCTGGTCCGCGCCGCCGCTTGCCGCAATCGCCGGAATTTTTTCCTGCTGTATCCATCGATCAAAATCCGCGGCCGAATCTACATAAACGCGCAGCAACATCTTGGCGTGTTGCACCCCACAGTATTGCGCGCACTGCCCCAGGAAAATTCCGGTCTGGTGCGGATCGATCCAGGTGTGGTTCGGGTGATTAGGAATCAGGTCGGTCTTCCCGGCCAGTTGCGGCACCCAGAAACTGTGGTCGGTGTCCGCAGAGAGCAGCGTGATAAAGGTCGGAGTCGGGTGCGCCGGATCGCTCACCGGCACATGCAGTTCATTCGCCGTCACTACGCCCAGGCCCGGATAACGGAATTCCCACCAGTATTGATGTCCAATCGCGATGACATCGATCGCCGCCGCCGGCTTTGGCGCATCTTGAATCGACAAAATTACCCGCGCCGTGGCCAGGAACAAAACCAGCACGATCAGCACCGGAATCACCGTCCAAGCTAGCTCCACCTGATCGCTGCCGTAGACCTGCGGCGGCTCGCGCCCATCGTCGCCGTCGCGACCCCGGAATTTCAATACCACGTAGACCATCAACGAAAATACGATCGTGAAAATGCAGCCGGTGATGATCAGTACCAGACGCGAAAGTCCCAGGATCGAATCGGCGGGACTGGAAGACGGGTGGAAAATATTCGGAATATCGTTGGGTCTGGCGTGTTCAGCAAACGCCTGCGCGGTGGCACAGAAAAAAATCGACGCAAGCACGAGCAGCCGCGAAACACTCTTCCCAAAGCTGCGCGTTGGCTCGCTTGCTTTCATTCGCCTGTGCCGGAACTTGCAGCACCCCAAGAAATCCGCGACGCTGCGCCAATCGCGGGCATTCTACCAGCACCGGGACCGGCATACACGTGTATCTTCCGTGAACGAACGTCCTCCGCAGGCCCGGTTGAACCCTTCGTCTGTACTGATTCCCGGGCAAACAAAACGGGTGCGAAATTTTTTCAGGATTCTATTGCGTGGGCGTCGCGTTGTGCGCGTCGAGCGAGATCGAATTCGCACCGGACTTGAGTTGAACCTTCAATTCCCAGTAGATCGTGTTGTTTTGGTTGGAGACCGTCAGAAAATAAGTTCCGGGAGGCACGCCGGGCAAAGTCGCCTTGCCATTCGCGTCCGCCGCCAGCCCCGTCGCCGCATCTGCGGAGACGGCCAGCAAATATTTCCGGCAATCCGGCGTCTTCTGCGCGCACGCTTCCTTCACCGCCCGCTGCGCCGATACCCCCGCTGGGGGCGCGGCTCCGCCCTTCGTCAACGCCGCTGCTACGGAATCTCGAAGCAACAGATAAGGTCGCCCCGCCAGCAAATTCGCCGCCCCGGCTTGCGCCGGAAATCCAGAAACGACCGTCAGCACCGCATTCCCAGTCGGCGCCCCCGGCTTCGCCAAGGCAGGTCCGGCAGGTTTCGCGGAAGCATTAGGGGTGCCTGGTGACGCGCTCGAAGATGGTGCGGACGATTGAGCAGCCGACGCGACAGCCGTAGCCGCAGTCCCCGAAACCGTCAACCCGTCAGTAGAATTCTCAGTCACCGCCCGAAGTGTCCCCAGCCCGCAACTGACACTCCGTGACGTGTATTTGATGTTGCCGTCGGAATCTTCACCCATGGCCACGCGCCCAGTCACTTGCACATCCCCGGACCCGCTCAACGTGTGATCTGCTCCAACCGAAAGACTAATCGGTGGCTTGCCGGCGCCAGCCAACTTGATCACGGCCTGCCCGCCGGTGACGTCGATGGTGTAAGGATATTGCGCCGCGATCAACCCGCAGGCCACAATCGCCGAGTCATCATGAAAATCAATGTCCGCCCCCGTAGGCGCCGCGAATTCTCCCAACATCCGCAAACCTGTTGGAGCCGTTACCGTCTTCGCCGCTCCCTCGCCGCCCAGCAACGAACCCATCCCCGAGACGGCGTTGCCCATATCCCCGGATCCCCTCGTTTTGGATGTCGCCAGAATCGGCGCCGCACACGTTCGCGTTCGTGGTGCGGTGATAATCTGCGGCCCAGTGTTGTAGCTTGGCGTCGGCGGCGGCGCTGCTGAATACGTGGTCGTGGTGGTCGTCTCACTCAGCGTGTACCCCGGCCCGCTTTGCTGCAAAGTTCCGGTGCCGCCCCCACGCTGATACGCCTCCGCCTCCATCCCCGATATTTCTCTCGACGTAGTTTGCGTCGAAGTATTGGAGGTCAAGCCCTGCGGCGCTTGGGATCCGCCACCACCGCCTCCAGACCCAGCCGTCGTGCCCACCACAATATCTCCCGCAACCTGCACCGCCGCCGAGCCGTATAGTTTTCCGTCGCGATAGCTCAACGTCAACGGCTCAGGTTTGTTTTCCACATGAACCACCACCTGCGAGCCTTTGAATTCGAGTTTGTAACCCTGATCCCGCCCGACTAAATCAGAACACTGCACGAGCGCAGTATCCGGCTGAAAATTGATATTCCATCCGCCCTTTCCTTCATACACTCCGTTTAGATAAATTCCCGGCTGCGGCGCCGTCATCCCCAGCATCGACCCCGCAAAAGCGAACACGCCCTCGAACGCCTTCCCGAATTCATTTCCCGCGCACTGCCCTTCGGATTTCCCCGCGCTGATGCACCGCGCCAGCCGCGCCTTATCGCGCTGTGATTTCACGCTGCCCGTGGACGCCGCTCCCGGCACGACAGTCGGCGCATCCATCGCTGCTAGATTTTGCTTCAAAATCGCGTCCTGCTTGTCGGTCTGCTTCTTGGCAAACGCCTGCGCATGCGCGACGTCGGCGGCCGAAGGCTGCTTGCATGTCGGCACCAGCTTGTTCAACGCCCCACGCGTCTCGTTGGTGTATGCCACGAAGCCGTTATGCAAAGGCCGGTCCGGATGCTGCACCAAACAAGTCGAGGCATCCGAAGTGTCGCGCATGTTGCAGCTTTCAATCCGCAGGCGCTCACTGCCGCACACGTACGTCACGCCAGTCTGAAACGACTGCGCCGACGCCACGCCGGCAAAAAGCAAAACAAGACTCGCCAGAACGACGGCGCCATGCCTGTAACTCTTCACTCGAATCGCGCTCCTCGCGGCCGTCCTACTTCTTTACTTTATCCAGACGCGTAAAAACCGAATCCCGCGGCCCATCGATCGATCCATCTTTATTCACCGTGAAAACGATGGGGCTGGGAATCATCATCCCAAAATCGCCCTTCGCGATGATCTTGTTGCCATCGATTTTGTAAGTCCCGTCCACGGCGTAAGCTCCGAACGCCAAGTATGCTTTGCCATCCTCAAACTGCGCGATCAACGTCCCCGAAGGATCGCGATACTTCCCTTCCACGCTGTCCCCGCAACCTATCGCCAAGCTCGCGCCCGCCAAAAGAACCACCAATAAAGAATTAATCATCCATCGTCGATTCATCGCCTTCTCCTCAAACCAATTCTTCTTCGCTCACACTGCCGCAGGTGTTACAGTTTCGCCCAATCAGGGCTTCCGGCCTGTATACCGTACTTGTCCGGATCGTCCTTTCTACTTCGCAATGCGCGAGGCCCAAGAAAAAACCGTCATGGCGGCCAAAGATTCCCGACCGGCCCGAGCCATTCCCCCCGCCGCAACCAGCCCGCCCTCGTCCGAGCGCCTAAGTCTTGATCACTTATTCAGCGTCACTTACGAAGAACTCCGCCGCCTCGCCGGCAGCGTTCGCCGGGGAGATCCCAGCGCCACTCTCAGTCCCACCGCGCTGGTCAATGAAGCCTGGATCAAGCTCGCCAAATCCCCCGACCTCGGCGCCACTTCTCAGCTCCATTTCAAACGAATCGCCGCCCGCGCCATGCGCCAATTGCTGGTCGAAGCCGCCCGCCGTCGCAACGCCGATAAACGCGGTGGCGGAGCCGAAATCACCGTAGTCTTCGAAGAAGCGCTGCAGAAAAAACCCACCGGCGGCAGCGAAATTCTCGCCCTCAATCAGGCGCTCGAAACGCTCGCCGAAATGAATCCGCGCCAGGCCGAGATGGTCGAATCCCGTTTTTTCGGCGGCCTGGACATTCCGGAAACCGCTGCGCTACTCGAAGTTTCCGAAGCCACCGTGCTGCGCGATTGGCGCGCCGCCAAAGCCTGGCTCGCGAACGAGTTGCGCAAAAATTGCTAAACGGCGGCGCATCCTTACTATCAGCATCAGTTTCGCCGGAGACCCAAGTTGGATAGCTCCCGCTGGCAACAGGTTCAGTCGCTTTTTCACCAAGCTGCCGAACTGCCCGCCGCCGATCAGCGCGCGTTTCTCGAATCTCAATCCTCCAACGATCCCGCCCTCATCGACGAAGTCTTAATTTTGCTTAGCGAAGACTCCCGCGCCGATTCCATGCTCGATCAGGACATCGCGCAGGTCGCCCACCAAGTCCTCGACGAATCCTCCGCCGCGGCGCCACCGTTCAGAGACTTCGGCCCCTACCGCATCATCCGCGCTCTCGGCGAAGGCGGCATGGGCGTCGTCTATCTCGCCGAGCGCGCCGACCTCGGCAGCCAGGTCGCCGTAAAAGTTTTGCGCGATGCCTGGCTCTCACCCGCACGCCGCGCGCGCTTCGCCGTCGAACAGCGCACCCTCGCCCAACTCAATCATCCTTACATCGCGCGCCTCTACGACGCCGACTCCTCGCCCGACGGTACGCCTTTCTTCGTCATGGAATACGTCGAAGGCGCGCCGCTCACCGTCTTCTGCCGCGAACGCCACTGCACCATCGCCGAACGCCTCCGACTATTCCGCGAAGTTTGCGAAGCTGTCTTGTACGCGCACCAGCACGCCGTGATTCACCGCGACCTGAAGCCTTCCAACATTTTGGTAAAAGACGACGGCGGCGTCCGCCTTCTCGATTTCGGCATCGCTAAACAAATTGAAAATCTCGGCGATGCCGCCGTCGAAACTCATACCGGCCTGCGCCTGATGACTCCCGCCTATGCCGCCCCCGAACAAATTCGCGGTGAACAAGTCGGCATTCAAGCCGACGTGTATTCGCTCGGCGTTCTCCTCTACGAACTCCTCGCTGGCCGCCTGCCCTTCGATGTCACTGGTGCGACGCCCGCCCAGGCCGAAAAAACTCTTACCGAAGCGGTCCCCGAGAAACCTTCCATCACCGCGCGGAAACGCCTCGCCTCTGATGCCTCACAAAATAATTCGCAGGTCGCCAGCAAAAGTGCCTGGGCCGACCTCGACGTCCTCTGCCTCACCGCCATGCACAAAGACGCTCGCCAGCGCTATCAATCCGTCGAAGCCCTGATTCGCGACGTCGATCACTATCTAAGAGCCGAACCGCTCGAAGCCCGCCCCGACACTTTTCGTTACACCGTAGGAAAATTCGTTCGCCGCAACTGGCGTGCGCTCTCCGCCACCGCCGCGGTGCTCGCCATTCTCCTTGCTCTCGTCGCCTTCTACACCGTGCGCCTCACTCGCGCGCGCAACGCCGCCGTGGCCCAAGCCGCCCGCACCCAGCGCATCCAGCGTTTTATGCTCAATTTATTTCAGGGCGACGATCCCTCCGCCGGACCGGCTGGCGACCTGCGCGTCGTCACCCTCCTCGATCGCGGTGTGCAAGAAGCCCGAGCTCTCGACGCCGAGCCTGCCGTGCAAGCTGAGCTATACGAAACTCTCGGCGGTATTTATCAGAAACTCGGCAAGCTCGATCAAGCCGAGCCACTCCTGCAAGAAGCACTCGCCAAACAAAAATCCATCGATGGCCCGGACGGCCTCGAAACGGCGAAAGCCATGCTCGCACTCGGATCTCTACGCGACGCCCAAGCCAAATACGAAGACTCCGAGCAGCTCATCCGCCAAGCGCTAGCCATTGACCAACGTCATCTAAAACCCGACGACCCGGCCATCGGCCACGACACACTCGCCCTCGGAAAAGTTCTAGAAGATCGCGGCCAGTACGACGCTTCCATCGCTGCGCTAGAGAAAGCCGTGGAAATTGATTCCGCTCCCGGGGCATCCAGGGCCGATCTCGCCGACAGCCTGCACGAGCTCGCCAACGCGCACTTCTACGCCGGCCACTATACCGTTTCCGACGCGCTCAACCAGCGCGTCCTCGCCATGTACAAATACATTTACGGGCCGCGTCACCCGCGCGTCGCGGACATCTATATCAACCTCGGCGCCATCCGCCTCGACCTCGGCCATTACCCCGAAGCCGAACGCTACGATCGCCAGGCGCTCGACATCGTTCAAGGCTGGTACGGCAAAGAAAATCTCGAAACCGCGACGGACCTGACCATCCTCGCCCGCGCCCTGAACTACCAAAATAAATCCGGCGAAGCCCGCGACCTGCTTCAGCAATCCCTCGCGATCAAAGAGCGCGCCTTCGGCAAAGTTCACCCCAGCGTCGCTTCCACCCTGAATGAACTCGGCAGCCTCGCCCGCAAGGAAGGCGACTATCCGGCCGCCGAAGCCTACTTCACCCGCATGGCCGATATCTATCGTACGGTCTACGGCGAGCATCATTATTTACTCGCCACCGCGCTTTCCAACCTTGCCAGCGTCTACGCCGCCGAAAAACAATGGCCCCGTGCCGAAAAACTCTTCCGCCAAGCTGTCACGCTGTACACCGAAACCCAATCGCCCAACCATGTGAATACCGGAATCGCTCGAGCGAAATTGGGCACGACTCTCCTGCGCCAGGATCGCTTCGCCGAAGCCGAAGTGGAAAGCCGCGCCGGTTATGACATTTTGGTGACGCAAATGGATCCCAAGGTCGGCTGGCTACAAAACACGCGAAAAGATCTAGCCGAAGAGTACGACGCGCTGCATCAGCCGGAAAAAGCTGCGAGGTTCAAAGCGGAATTCGCCGCGCTCGATGCTAAGCCGGTGGATGCGTCAGCCAAGAAGTGAAGCCGTAAGGAGGACCCGCATGAAAATACTTTCCGCCTTCATCGTTTCCGCAATTTTCTTTGGCGCCTGCATCGCCGGCGCGCAAAAAGTTTCCCCGGCCGGCTGGCTCCTTATCTTGTCCAAGCAAGCCCACACCCTGAACATCTTCGATCCCGCCACTCTGCAGATCGTGGCCACCGCTCCCGTTGGCGATGATCCCCACGAAGTCATCGCCTCCGCCGACGGACGCACCGCCTACGTTTCCAATTACGGCGGCGGATCACTTCACACTCTCGCCGTCATCGATCTCGTTGCCCGCAAGCCTCGGGATCCCGTCGATCTCGGCGCACTGCGCGGTCCCCACGGCCTCACTTTCGTCGGCGGCAAAGTTTGGTTCACCGTTGAAGGTTCCAAAGCCATCGGCAGCTACGATCCCGCCTCCCGAAAAATCGACTGGGTCATGGGCACCGGCCAAAATCGCACCCACATGATTTACGTCTCCGAAGATCAGCAACGCATCGTCACCACCAACGTAGCCTCCGGCACGGTCAGCCTCATCGAAAAAGTCACGCTGCATTTGCCCGCAGGCGCGACATCCGGTCCCGCGCGCACAGATTGGGATGAAACGGTGATTCCGGTGGGAAGTGGTTCGGAAGGTTTCGATCTATCGCCCGACGGAAAAGAAATCTGGGTGGCAAACGCGGGCGAAGGCACCATCTCAATTATCGACCCCGCCGCAAAGAGAGTAATTCAAACCATCGATGCCAACGTGCGCACCGCCAACCGTCTGAAATTCACTCCTGGTGGCCGTTACGTCCTGGTCTCGACGATTCGCGGCAACGATCTGGCGATTCTCGACGCAGCCGCCAGAAAGGTAATCAAGCGCCTGCCCATCGGCACCGGCGCTGCGGGAATTGAAGTCGAACCAGGAGGCCGGCGCGCCTTCGTGGCCTGCACACCGGATAACTACGTCGCGGTCATCGATCTCGCCACCTTGGAAGTGGCAGGGAAAATCTCGAACATCGGCCAACCCGACGGAATGGCCTGGGCCTCGCAGCCATAGCGCCGCTAAAAACTAGCGCTGCACGCGCCCCGACCCATCGCCCTTGAGCAGCGCTTCCACTTCTTCCACGCTGCAGCGATGGAAATCGCCAGGCACGGAATGTTTCAAGCAGCTGGTCGCCACCGCAAATTCCAAAGCTTCCTGCGGCGTCCCAAGTTTCTGCAATCCGTAAATCAAACCAGCCGCAAAACTATCGCCAGTTCCGACTCGGTCCACAATGTGCGTAATCTCATAGTGCCGGCTAGTTATGAATTGCTTCCGGTCGTTCATGCACGCCGCCCAGCCATTGTGCGAAGCGCTTTTCGATTCCCGCAAGGTAATCGCGATTGCCTTCAACTGCGGATACTCCCCCAAGACTTTCTGCGTCAACGTTTCATATTGCGCCCGATCCAAGGCCCCTGAATGAACATCGACCCCCGCTTTGATTCCCAGCGCCATCTGCACGTCTTCTTCATTCGCGATCGCATAATCCACGTGCTTCAGCAATTCGCTCATTACCTCCGAAGCCGCCTTCCCCCACTTCCACAAATTCTTGCGGTAGTTCAAATCGCACGAAACCCTAATTCCCTTCTCCCGCGCCGCGCGCACCGATTCCATCGCCAGATCCGCCGCCGTCGCGCTGATCGCCGGAGTAATCCCCGTAATATGAAACCATCCGGCCCCATCCAAAGCACTGTCCCAGCGAATGTCGCCCGGCTTAGCCAATGAAATCGCGCTGAACTCGCGGTCGTAAATCACCTTGGAAGCCCGCTGATTCGCCCCCGCCTCCACAAAATAAATTCCCAGGCGCCCCTTGCCGCGCACCACCCGTGAGGTGTCCACGCCAAACCGCCGCAGCTCACCCACTACCGCATCGCCCAGCGCATTCCTCTCCGGCAGCACCGTCACGAACGCCGCCGGCAAACCAAATCCCGCCAGCGCCACCGCCACATTCGCCTCACCGCCGCCAAACGTCGCCGCAAATAAAGGTGACTGCAAAAATCGCTCGAATCCCGGCGGCGCCAGCCGCAACATAATTTCGCCGAAAGTTACCGTTGTTTTTGTCATTTGGGTTTCAACCGCCGCAGATTATACATCACGGCCCAAGCTCAAACCCGGCAACGCGAAGCGCGCAGCCCACGCTAAGAACGCTACGACGCCTCTCTACCGCAGCGCACCCAGCACATTTTGGAGTGCGGCGGCTCTGCCGCCGCTTTTTCGAAGCAGCCCGCAACACAAATGCATCGGGCGCGCAGCGCCTCAGCCAGACATCTCCTGGTCGTGCATTCTCCGTGCCCTCATCCTCGCCGTTCTCAGTGTCCTCGGTGTTAAATCTTTACTCACCGGTGAGTCCGCAACAGTAATCCCTGGCGACCACGTCTCCAACGTTAAAACGGTTGTGCCGCAAAACGTAAATCGATACTCTATCCGGGCGAAACTCTACAGGACATGGAATCCTTCAGCCCGCCGCGCCCCGCGGACCTTCATTTTACGAATAGCTGGGCCGCCGGCAAGCGAATACAGCGCCAATTCGAGAGAGTGAAACCTTGAAAATTACTCGCCTAAAAACCGCAGTGGTTGAAGGAAATTTCGACTGGACTTTCGTCCGCATTGAAACCAGCGAAGGCCTCACCGGCCTCGGTGAGTGTTTCTTCGCTCCCGGCCTCACGGCGATGCTGCGTTCGCTCGAGCCGCTCGTCATCGGCGAAGATCCCCGCGACATTCACCGCCTGTTCCGCAAAATGCAGATGGCCACGTCTGGTGCAGGCTCGGTCGCCGGCATCATCTATAACGCTATCACCGGAATCGAAGTCGCCCTCTGGGACATTCTGGGCCAGTCGCTCAACACCCCGATCTATCGCCTCCTCGGCGGAAAATTTCGCGACAAAGTGCGCATCTACGCCGATTGCCACGGCGGCGAATCCCTAGAAAGCCTCGACGAAATTCTGCGCTCCCGCGGAGCCAGCTGGGATCCCAAGCGCCACGAACACAAAGCCAAAAATTATTACGACGACACCGCCGGCGAAGCGCCCTCCACTCCCGAAGACTACCGCCGCCAGGCGCTGAAAAAGCGCGCCGAAGGTTTCACTGCCCTGAAATTCGACCTCGACGTTCCCGGCGCCGAAAACATCGATCCCCACAATCGTGGCCTCACTAATCGCGGCATCGACCACATGGTCAAACTAATCGCCGCCGTGCACGAAGCCGTCGGTAAAGACACCGATATCGCCGTCGATTGCCACTGGCGCTACAACGCCAGCGACATCATCAAAGTCGCTAAAGAACTCGAACCTTTCCGCCTGATGTGGATGGAAGATCCAGTTCCACCTACCAATGTCGCGGCCCTGAAAGAAGTCAGCTCCAAAGTCCGCGTTCCTATCGCCACCGGCGAAAACCTTTTCCTCTTCGAAGGTTTTCAGGAAATGATCGCCGAACACGCCGTCAGCGTCGTCACTCCCGACCTGCAAAAAGTTGGCGGGCTCGGCATCGCCCAGGCCATCGCCCAATTTTCCGACGTCCACGGCATGCCCATCGCTCCGCACAATATCAGCAGCCCGGTCGGCACTCTGATCTCTGCCCATTACTGCGCGTCGATTCCCAATTTTCTCGCGCTCGAATTCCACGCCTCCGACGTTCCTTTCTGGAACGATCTGGTCGATGGCATGGCCAAGCCGATCATTAAAGATGGCTACATCACCCTTACCGAAAAACCGGGCCTCGGCGTTACATTGAACGAAGAAGTCGCGCGTCGCTACGCTCGAAAAGACGAACCGTTCTTCGTATAGCTCTGAATTTTGCACGGGAGAATTTCGGCACTCACTCTATGTCCATCGCCAAACTTCGAATCCTGGAAAGAGTCGTCAGCTCCGGCCTCGTAGCCGTCATTCGCGCCGAGAGCCACGAGCAAGCCGAACGCATCGCCGACGCCTGCGCCACCGGCGGAGTCGGCGCCGTCGAAATCACCTACACCGTTCCCGGCGCCACTGGCGTCATCGAGCATCTCGCCAAAAAATTTGCCGCCGGACACATCTTGCTCGGCGCTGGAACCGTTCTCGACCCCGAAACCGCCCGCATCGCCATCCTCGCCGGCGCGCAATTCGTCGTCAGTCCCTTCGCTCAATCCCGAAACCGCGCGCCTCTGCAATCGCTATCAAATTCCCTACATGCCCGGAGCCGCTACCATCGCCGAAGTCGTCGCCGCCATGGAATCCGGCGCGGACATCGTCAAAGTTTTCCCCGGCGAAATTTTGGGGCCGGCCTTCGTCAAAGCCGTAAAGGCCCCTCTTCCACAAGCGAACTTGATGCCCACCGGCGGCGTCACGCTCGAAAATGTCGCGGCTTGGATTCAAGCCGGGTCCGTCGCTATCGGCGTCGGCGGCAATCTCACCGCCGGAGCCAAAACCGGCGACTACGCTTCCATCACCAAACTGGCCAAAGAATTCGTCCAGAAAATCAAAGAGGCGCGCGCAAAATGACCGGAACCAAACTGTGGGCCACCGACGACGAACTTTTCGCCATCATCCAGCGCGAACTTTTCACCTGTGTGGTCGGCGATGTCATGGACAAAATGGATCTCCAGCATCAGTTTCTGCCGCCGCAAATTCAACCGCTGCGCCAGGACATGGTCGTCATCGGCCGCGCCATGCCGGTGCTCTCCGTCGACGTCTTCGTCGAAAAAATCGCCGGCACCGCCAATAAATTGATGGACAAGCCGTTCGGACTCATGCTCGAAGCTCTCGACGACCTGCATAAAAATGAAGTCTACGTGAACACCGGCTCGTCCCCGCGCAACGCTCTCTGGGGCGAATTGATGAGCACCCGCGCCCGCATCCTCGGCAGCCGCGGCGCCGTCCTCAACGGCTACGTCCGCGACACCAAACCCATACTCGAGATGGGTTTCCCTACTTTTGCTTTCGGCTCCTACGGTCAAGATTCCGCTCCGCGCTACAAAGTCGTCGATTTCCGCGTTCCAGTCGAAATCGGCGCCGTCCGCGTTCGTCCCGGCGACATTCTTTTCGGCGATATCGACGGCGTGCTCTTAGTCCCCGCCGAGGCCGAGACCGAAGTCTTCACCAAAGCCCTTGAAAAAGCGCGCGGCGAAAAACTTGTCCGCAAAGCGATCGAGGCCGGCTCCAGCGCCGTCGACGCCTTCGCCAAATTCGGAATCATGTAGCTGCAACAAAGGGCACCGATGACCACGGCCAATTCCAGATCGCGCGCGCATCAAGTCAAAACGTTCCTGCAGAAAAACAATCTCGACGCCTGGATCGCCTGGCGCCCCGACGAGCTGCTAATGCTCACCGGCTATTTCCCTTTCTGGGGCGCATCCGTGGTGATTTATTTCGCGAACGCGGAACCCGTGCTCTTCATCCCCACCATTGAATTACCGGATGCGCTTCCCCAAGCCGGCGTCCGCGTGCGCCAGTATCCATGGGGCGAAGTCAAATGCACTGACCCCTTCGGCGTGCTGATTGCCGGCCTCACCGAAGAGTTGGCCAAAGCGGGAGTAAAGCCCGAAAAAACTGGGATGAATCCGAGTTCAGCCCGGATTTCGCTGCCGATGTTTACCGGCGAACAGATTCCGATGGCCGAAAATTTTTCGGAGCAAGTGTCGAAGATCGCCTCGGTCCCGAGCACCGATTGCTTGGCCGCTTTCGCCGCCCTCTATCAGCGCAAATCGGACGAAGAAATCCAGAATCTCCGCCGAGCCAATCGCGTGGCCAATATCGGCCTGCAGGCATTTATGGACAACATCAAGCCCGGAACGTCCGAGACTGAGATTGCCAGCGCCGTCGAATCGGCCATCTACCGTCAGATCGGCGACGACGGAATTTTCCATGCGCGTGGGACGGCTATGGTCCAGTCCGGTCCGAACAGTGCCGATGCCGGACGCTTTAATCGTTCCACCGCGCGCAAACTCGAAACCGGCGACCTCGTCCTCATCGAACTCGGCACCTGCGTCAACGGCTACTGGAGCGACCTCACCCGCACCGTGCCGGTCGGCCAAGCCACACCCGCCGCCGCCGAAATTCTCAGCGTTGTCACCGAAGCCCAAAAACTCGCGCGCGAAGCCGTCCGCCCTGGCATCTCCGCCGGTGAAATCGACGCCCTCGCCAGAGATTTCATCACTGAACGCGGCTTCGGCGAATATTTCACTCACGTCACCGGCCATCACGTCGGCTTCCGCTATCACGATCCGGCCTTCGGCATCGTCCCCGGCGAAAAATCCTTGCTCGAACCCGGCATGCTGATCACCGTCGAACCCGGCGTCTACGTCCCCAAAAGCGGCGCAGGCGCGCGCGTCGAAGACAACGTGTTAGTCACCGACACGGGCTACGAAATCCTTTCCCGTACCGAATCGAGCGCCAACTCATGATCACCATCGAACTCTCCGGCAAGGCCATCTTCCTCACCGGAGCCCTCGGCGCCATCTCCGAACATGTAGTCCGCCGCCTGGCCACCGCCGGAGCCACGCTGGTCCTAACCGACATCAAGCCCGAAGTTGAAGCCAAAAAAATATTCGACGCCTGGAAGATCGAGCCGTCCTCCTACCTCTATTACCCCGCCGACATCACCGATTCCGCCCAGGTCGATCGCATCGTCAAATCCGCCTTCGAAAAATTTCCCACGCTCGATACCGTCATCGGCCACGCCGGTGGCTGCGGCCTGCATCCTTTCGCCACCACCTCCGCTGACGAATTCGAGAAAATCTTCAAATTCAATTTCTTCGCTCAAACGTATCTCGCCCGCGCCACGCTGGCCGAATGGACTAAACGCAAAATCGCGGGCCACCTCATCTTCACTTCTTCTTACGTCGCCCGCATGCCGCATTCCCTAATCCCGGCCTACGCCTCGGCCAAAGCCGCCCTCGAAAATCTCGCGCGCAGCATCGCCCTCGAGTACGCCCTTACCGGAATTCGCGTCAACTCCGTTTCTCCCGGCAATGTCGCCGCCGGCAGCTCGCTGAAAGTTTTCGACGAAGATCCCGCCTATCGCGACTTCGTCCTGCGCGTTTCGCTCGGCCGCCGCAACAGCCCCGAATCGATCGCCGATACTTTTGTCTTTCTCTGCTCGCCTCTCGCCGCCGAAATCAACGGCCAAGTCATCAGCCCGGATTACGGCGGAGGCATCGGAAACCGTCTATGAAAATTGGACTCGGTCTCTACCGCCACATGCTCAACCGCGATTACTACGATTTCGCGCGCCAGGCGGGCTGCACCCACGTCGTCATTCATCTTGTCGATTATTTCAATCAAGGCGGAGCCAATCCGCGCGATAACCAGCCCAGCGGCGGCAAATACGAACCGTGGGGCGTCGCCGGCGATCCCGAAAAACTCTGGACCGTCGCCGAACTCAAATCCATCCGCAAAGAAATCGAAGACGCCGGACTAGTCCTCGCCGCCGTCGAAAATATCGACCCGGCCCACTGGCATGACATTCTTCTCGACGGCCCCAAACGCGCCGAGCAGATCGAAAAAGTCAAAACTCTAATCCGCCGCCTCGGCGAAGCCGGAATTCCCGTCCTCGGCTACAACTTCAGCCTCGCCGGAGTCTGCGGCCGCGTCACCGCGCGCCAGGGCCGCGGCAACGCCGTCACTCTCGGCATGGACGGCCCCGCCGAAGACGTGCCCATCCCGCAGGGCATGATCTGGAATATGGTCTACGATCCCAAACGCCAAGCCCGGCGATCCCCCCGCCATTTCGCACGAAGAACTCTGGAGCCGCCTGCAACGTTTCCTAGACGACGTGATTCCCGTCGCCGAAGAATCCGGTGTCCGCCTCGCCGCCCATCCCGATGATCCTCCCATGCCCACCATGCGCCGTCAGCCGCGCCTGGTCTATCAGCCTCACATGTACCAGCGCCTGATCGATCTCGCGCCCAGCCGCAGCAATTCGCTCGGACTATGCGTCGGCACCATCGCCGAAATGACCGAAGGCAACGTCTACGACGCCGTCGATTCCTATAGCCAGCAAGGGAAAATCGCCTACATCCACCTGCGCAACGTTGTCGGCAAAGTTCCGAACTATCGCGAGACTTTCATCGATGAAGGCCAAGTCGACATGATTCGCATCATGGCCATTCTGCATCGCAATAAATTCGATGGTGTGCTGATTCCCGACCACACCCCGCAGATGACTTGCT
>CAWIEL010000085.1:0-7638 GCA_963835025.1 uncultured Acidobacteriota bacterium | reverse complement strand
AGCAGTCGGAATTGAATGCAAGCAACCGTCGCAAAGGTGGCTTGCTCGTTTTATCGAATAAATTAAGGTGGGGGACACTGTGAAAGCGAACAGGATTGTTGGCGTAGCCTTGGAGGTTGCGGTATTCGTCATCGCATTGTCAATTTGGAATCCGCTTTCCAGTCGGGTCAAAGCATCTCCTCGGCCTGCGACCGGCACGCCCAAATATGAAGTCGATCCATCCTGGCCCAAGCCGCTGCCCAACAAATGGATTACCGGCGACATTGGCGGGGTCTGCGTCGACTCCAAAGATCACGTATTCATCGTAAACCGGCAAAATTTAGAAGAAAAAGAAATGGAGGTCGCCGTCTCCGCTCCACCCGTGATTGAGTTCGATCCTGACGGCAATGTCGTCAATTCGTTCGGCGATCCCAAGGTTCTCCCGAAGCAGCTCCACAGCTGCTACATCGATTATGAAAATAATTTTTGGATCAGCGGCAGCCAGGACGGGATCATCCAGAAATACACGCATGACGGCAGCAAAATGCTATTCCAGATCGGCACAAAAGGCGTGGTCGATAGCTCGGACACATTGCAGACGGGCCGCGCTCTGAATTCCAGCAAGACCGGATTCTACAACCCGTCGGGCATTGCCGTCGATCCGGCAAACGGCGACATTTATGTTTCCGACGGCTACGGAAATAGCCGCGTTGTTGTGTTCGATAAGAATGGTCAGTTTCTGCGCCAGTGGGCCAGGCAGGGAAGCGCCCCTGAAACCGAAGCTGCTGTGGGCGGTACTTTCTCAAAGGTGGTGCATTGCGTAGTGTTCGACAATGCGGGCCTGGTGTACGTCTGCGACAAGCAAGGCGACCGCGTGCAAGTCTTCGACAAGATGGGCAATTTTAAAAGGAATATTCTGATCAATCCCCGGCCGCATTACCCGAATACGCGTTCCACTGAGCTGGGAGCGAATTCCTGGGTGGGCTTTTCTCCCGATCCGCAGCAGAAATTTATGTTCACGGTGGATGAATGGAGAGACCAGATCGACATTTTCGATCATGCGACGGGCGAGATGCTCTCCAACTTCGGACGTCCGGGCCATCTAGCAGGAAATTTCACCCACGCTCACACGCTGGCGGTGGACTCCAAGTGGAACATCTACGTGGGCGAAACGCGCGGCGGCAGGAGAATGCAGAAATTCAAGATGGTGGGTACGGAATAGTCGCGCACCAAGAATCGCTTACAAAATAAATTGGACTTGTGGGCCGTGGATTTAGCCACGACAAAACTAAACCCCAAAAGTGGGCTTGAGCCCCTGACCTGTTTTCTACTACTCGCCCCGCTTGGAAACTAGAATCTTCGACGTTAACACCTGCACTTGCTCGCCGTTTTGATTCAGCGTCACGCTGCGCACGGTCACAACACCCCGGTTAGGTTTGGAGCGCCAGGGCGTTATTTCCAGAATCTCGCTTTCCACATGAAGCGTATCTCCCGGACGCGTTGGTTTGGTCCACGTAATTTCGCCGCCCAGCCCGACCATTCCGCCCGCGAAGGGCAATCCCCCAGTTACTATCAGACGCATCGTCGCCGCCGCCGTATGCCAGCCGCTTGCGGCAAGACCCCGGAAAATGCTGCGTTGCGCGGCCGCATCATCCAGATGAAACGGCTGAGGATCGAACTCCGCGGCGAACGCCTTCATTCGCTCTTTTTCCATTTGGTATATGCCCGACGTGAAGCGCTGACCGACGTGGAGATCGTCCAGATAGAGCGGCTCAGGCGATTCGAATGATTGATTCATGTCGTTTTACCTTGTACTTCTCACTACCCCGGTTGGTGCTATACTCAAACCAATTAAGGCTTGTGCCGGAAAACGGTGGCACGGCCGGCCCCTTTCCAACCGACCGCTATTCTCGCAGGGAGGAAAGCGATGGAACAATCCCAATCAGTAATTCTCATGATGCTAATGGTTTCGTGGGGCGTCATCACGGCTGTCCTCGCCGTGCTGGTGATTTACCGCGGGACGCTTTCATCCAGAGAAGATGACCAGATCTTCATCGATGCCGCAGAACAGCATCATTATGAAGAGCAACAGGCCATCATCGCCAGAATGACACGATTGACGAAACCGATCATCGCTCTCGCGGTGATTTCCGGAGTCTTGCTGCTGACCAGCGCCGGTATCTGGATTTATGGCGGATTGAAGAGCTTCTAGGGCCGGGTTGGCTGCGCCACACCTGTAGAAGCGGGCATGGCAGCAGGCGACGCCTCCACGATCGAAGAGTGATTCAGCACGATCACCCAGCGGTCGGCGCGCTTATTCAATACCAGAGATGTGTGTCCGCGAAACTCGGCAACCTTCCCATCCGCGCTCGCCACATAGTCGAATTGATACGTAGCCCAGGCCGAATTGCCGTTCACCTGAATCACGGTATTGGTGCGGTCCATGCGTCCGCCGGTTACGCGCGATCGCTGTTCCTGGTATGCCTTCACATAGTTGTCCCAGCCGATGACCGGCGGTTCCCACGCGCCGCTCACAACAACCACATCATCCGCATAATACTTATGAAGAGATTCGACGTCGCCGATTTGCCAGTAGCCCATGGCCTCGCCAACGGTTCGGTCGATTACCTGTGAGTCGGGCTGCGGCGGCAGCATTGAGGCC
Source organism: uncultured Acidobacteriota bacterium (assembly GCA_963835025.1). Lineage (GTDB taxonomy): Bacteria > Acidobacteriota > Terriglobia > Acidiferrales > UBA7541 > Palsa-295. The sequence continues at coordinate 4,997 of CAWIEL010000085.1, read as the reverse complement.
TCGGCAGGCGATGCGGTGGTGTCGGGTTGTTTCTTCTTGTCTTTTTTCTGCGCTCTGGCAGGAGCAGCGAGAGCGAGCAAAAGCATCGCTAGTGCAATGGCGGACGCGCCAGTCCGCACAAATTTCCTCATCAAATCTTCCATGAGTTCCCCCACGCTGAAGATAGCACGAACATTTTTTGCAGAGTCATGATTCGGCGGCGGGGGTGTCGTGGAAGTGCATGTTCAAATGCGGGAAAGAGAAGAGGGGTTGCCAAGGAAAGGATTTACAACCGTGACGCCGTCCAGGTCCTGGCCGGTTTGCAAATCCTCGGTTAGCAGGTACCGGCAGCCTGCCGCTTTTGCAGCACCTACGATAAGCGCATCCCAAAATGAGAGGCGATAGCGGTCCTGAATTTTCCACCCTCGTTCAAGGATTGCGGCATCCACCATCACAGGCTGCCAAGCCAGCAGATCACGCACTTCGGCCTGTGCTTGGTCCCTGCCTGCTGGCCACTTTTGTGTGACTTTTGCATAGAATTCCTGTAGCACCTGAAAGCTGATTCTCCCGCGGCGGCTTTTCCACAGCTCGTCGCGCCACTCCCGAGCAGCCTGTTGCTTCTTCAGGTCCGCTCGGTCGATCGCGTATATCAAAACGTTTGTATCAACGAAGACCAGCGCGGTCATGAGCCTCCTCGCGCGATGGATAGTGACCATCACTCTTGAGGAAAGGCTTGCGAGCTATTGAGCGGCGCATAGCCGCTTCGTAACCGTTTTTTTCCAGCATCCGCTCTTTCAGAATCCCTCCCAGCAGGCGGGAAACGCTGGTGTCCTTTCTAGCCGCTTCCAAACGCGCCCATCGGGCGACCTGTTCTTCAAGGGTTACGGTCACATTCTTCAGCTTTGTTTTCATAACACGAATATAGTGTGTCACGAAGTTCGTGTCAACCCATAGCAAACAATTGGTCAACGGCGCAAAAACGGCAGCGCGGCATTTCCGATACCAATTATTTGGTTTTGTTTCGCGACTGGCTCAGCAAATTCACAAATAGCCGAAACGCCCCGGCATTGCCTTCGGGCAACTGCCGCGAGAATGACAATCCCGTATAGATATAAAAACCCTTGCCGGTGCGGGTCCACACCAGGCTGCCGGTCAGGTCTTTTTCGCCGGGATCGTGCATGGAGAGAGCGGTGTGGTATTGCGGGTCCCATTTATCCCAGAAGTAGAGGCCGCGTTCCTGCACCCAGCCGTCAAAATCGTGCGGGCCGATTTTGTTGGGGGAATTGAGCAGCGGGCTATCGGGGTCGGTGAAAGTCACCGCCGCGTTTTCGTCGGTGACGCGAGGTCCTGTGCCGATCGTTGCGGGAAATGGGGCGGGCTTGAGCGCGTCCCATACCGGGGGACGCTGATCCTGGACGATTAGTGTGCCGCCCGCCGCTGCGTAGTCGAGCAGGCGGCGATTTGAGGCGACAACGTCGGTGCGCAGTTCATAGGCGCGCAGGCCGAGAACGATGGCGTCGAAGCGGCTAAGGTCGCCGAACGCAACCGCACTCGCATCCAGCATTTCGACTTCTATGCCGAGGCGTCGCAACGAATCGGGGATATCGTCATTGTCCGCGGCGATGTAGCCGACGCGAAGATGGTCGGGAACGGCGATGGCAAACGCGCGAAGGGATATCGTGGAAGGCGCGCTCCACAGGTAGGTGGGCAAGGAGGGCAGCGGTTCGAGAGATGTTTCGAACGTTTCCGAGCCGCGCTTTGCATACGCCTTCAATTCGTAGTTGCCATCTGGAATTTTTGCCGGTGGTGTCACTACCATGTGAACCAGGCGATCGCCCGCGCCGGAGAAATCAACCGCTTCCGGCTCGGGCGCCTTCCAGCCTGACGGAACTTCAACTCCCACGGACACTTTTGACGGATTCTGCGCGAACGAGCGCACGCGCGCGAAAACATCGAACTGTTTGGGCTGGCGTCCCTCGACCACCACATACTGTTCCGGCTGGACGGTCAGCGCGACGGCGGGAACCAGGCGTAGCGGATACATCAGCACACTGACCGTTGTCGCATGGCGGCTTTCGACGGGCGCAGAGAAATCGAATGCGTAGCCTTCCACCTCCACGTGCGTGAGCGCGTTGACCATTGCCGGTGGAAACGGATACATCCAATCGCCCGGCGTGTGCGGCGTCTGTGCGCCAGCGGGAACCGCAACGGTGAAATTCGTCGAACCGTCTTTCTCTTCCTGTTTGGCGATGGTCCATCCCGTGGGCAACGTCAGATTCGGCTTGGAAAAAACCGCCGATACGTCCGCACGGTGGGCAACTGCGGCACGCACAATGAAACTTTCTCCTGCAACCAGCTCGCTGCGGTCGGAGTTCGAAACGATCTTGATTGCCGCTGCATCGGCTAGCGCGTGGTTAATGCGGTCGCGCACTTGATCGAGTTCCCATAGCGCATTGGCAGCGCGCGAATCTTGAGACTTCTTCACCTGATCTTCGAGCGACGCAATCTGTTTGCCCGCCTCCGCGATGGAGCGTACGGCAGAGGGCCAGTCCAATTTTTCCGCCGCCGAATATGCCTGATCCAGCGCGCGATCCGCAGAGGCAAGCGGCTGCTCGGAAGGCACTGGAATCATACTCGCCAAAGACGTAATCGGCTCGCGAAAAATCCGCCGGAGTGGGCGCGCCGCCAGTGCTCTTCTTCAGCCCGTAAGGACGGCGGATAAACGGCGAATTCAAATTCGGCGTGACGCCCTGCGAGCGGTGATGCACGTAGCCTTCGAGCGAAATGTCGCGATAGCTGCGTCCCCAGATGGGAGAAATGTCATCGGCGGGGACGACCCATGCGCCGGTAAAGTCAATTTTTCTCTCCGGCTGCCCCGGCGCAGGGGGCGGTCCCTGCGCGCGAACCGGTTCGAGCACCATGGTTGCGCGCCACGGCTTCAGGCCCTCGGCGAGCTGGTCGGGATACTTTGTCGGATCGGCAGCGGCTTCGACGGCGAGCGGCGTTTGATATCCCGAATCCTGATGGTTGCCGTGCCCGTCTTTCTGGCCTCCCCATCCGTTCACCACGATGTTCGGGCGCACGGTTCGAATCACGCGCACAATGTCTTCCAGCTCGACGCCGTGCCACATTTCCTGAGTTTCTTTCAGAGTTTTCGAAAAACCGAAATCGACTACGCGCGTGAAGTAAAGATGCGGCCCTTCGACGTTCATCGCGGCGGAAAGCTCGGCGCTGCGCAGGATGCCAAGTTGAGCGCCCTGCTCGGGACCGATGGCGTTCTGGCCGCCTTCTCCGCGATTCAATGTGAGCAGAGTCGTGTCTGCGCCGAGGCCGTGGGGCAAATAGGTGAGCAGCGTAGAGGCTTCGTCGTCCGGATGCGCCACAGTGAATAGAACACGCGTAACAACGCGCGCCTTGTGAATTGCTTCGAGAGTGTCGGCGACGGACTGGCCACGCCCGGGCGCCGTTGATTCCTGCTGCGGCGATGAGCTGCATCACGCCTAGCGAAGCCAGCAGCCGCAAGCGCCGCGAGTTGTAATTTACGTTTCATTTTGTTCACGCTCATCCCGCATCGCCTGCCACAACACGCGCCCCAGCAAACGGCCACAGGCCCCGGTAACGCGCCTGAATCATATACACACAGATGCCCAGAGCGATCACTCCGATTCCGCCGAGGGCGAATTTCCATCCCGTGTAATAAAACAGCGCCGCCCAGCCCAGAATCGACAGCACCGCGGGCCATGGGTAGAACCACATCTTAAAGGGAAGCCGTTCGGGAGGCCAGCGGCGGCGCAAAATCATCACGCCCACTCCCTGGCTGATGAATTGCACCAGAATGCGCACGGCGATGATCGCCTTAATGACGCTGGATAGCCGGAACAACACGCTGAACGCCAGCGACGCCGCGCCCAGGAAACAGCAACGAGATGTGCGGAAAATGTTTGGTGGGATGCACGCGCGCGAATACCGGAAAGAAATTGCCGTCCTCGGCGGCGGCGAACGGAACGCGAGAGTAGCTCAGCAGCGTCGTGAACAGCGAAGCGAACGCGATCCACAGAATCATGATCGTAGCGAACGCCGCCGCGCGCGTTCCGTAAAGCCGCTCGACAAATGTGCTGACGATATATTGCGAATTCTGCGCCTCGCGCCACGGGATCACGCCCAGGATGCTCGTCTGCATCGCCAGATACAGCACGGCGATCCCCGCGACGGAAATTAAAATCGCGCGCGGAATGTTCTTCTCCGGCTGGCGAATCTCCGCGCCCAGATTGCAGATGTGGTAGTAGCCCAGGTACGTGTAAATCGTATTGACCGTCGCCGAGCCGAGCCCCGCGAAGAAAAGCCACGACCAATTAAACGCGCCCGCCGGAAAATCGAACGCCATTCGCGCGGAGAAATGCGTCGCCCCGCCCCAGATCATCCACAGCATCGTGCCGACGACGCCGATCCACAGAAATTTCGAGATCAGGCCGACGGCGGAGATTTTGCGGTACAGAAGCACGATCAAAAAAACGACCAGCGCGGCGGAAACAGCCTTCTGCTGGTACGTGCCCGAGCGGTACCAGATACGTGAGGTACTGCGAAAATCCGATCGCGCCCGAAGCAACCACCAGCGGCGCCTGAATCAGCGTCTGCCAGATGTAAAGGAACGACATCAGCCGCCCGCCGCGTCCCGGCCCGTACGCCTCGCGCAGAAATGCGTACGTGCCGCCGGCGCGCGGCATCGCCGCGCCCAGCTCGGCCCAGACCAGACCATCCAGCAGCGAAAGTAACAGCACCCGCCACCCACGCCAGCAAGCACTGCGGCCCGCCCATCGCCTGAATCACCAGCGGAATCACGATGAACGGCCCGATCCCCACCATCGCGTTCATGTTCAGCGCCACAGCCTCGGTAAGGCCGAGGCCGCGTTCGAGTTGTTCCTCTGGCAGCGGTGTGGACATAGGCGGCGGAAAGCGGCCAAAGCATATCAGATGCGTGGGAGGGGCTAAAGCTTCGAGGTAGATGTATTCGTTGAGTG